>NZ_JBCOME010000037.1:0-44118 GCF_040924365.1 Ruminococcus sp. 1001136sp1_2201st1_G3_2201SCRN_220225
TCCGTTCTTTCTGAGAAGCGGATTGCCTTTTTCGTCGGTCAGCGGAATATCCGATTTCCATTTCTTTGAATGGCTGATTTGATGAACAACTTCCTTAACTGTTCCTCGCAGTTTTTCATCTTTGCAACGCTTGCTCCATAGGATTTCTTTCTCCACCACAGGCAGAACCATAGCGTGAAGATGATAGTGGTACACCTCTTTCCCAAGTTCCTCGGTTGCCGCTACATTGATTTCATCAGCGTGCATTACAGCCGATATAACATTTTCTGCACCGAATTTTTCCTCGATAAAATGGAACGCTTCTTCATAAAACTGCTTTGCATATTCGTAGCCACCGTTACGCTCGAAGTACATTGTGTTCACATCAATCACAATCTCATTGAACAGCGTTGCGTCTTTTCTCAAACCACGAAGCGACGCTAAACCATCAGCTTCCATCTGCTTTAATTGCTCCATATAGGTCGGGGCAAAAGGCTTTTTGAAATGCACATTATAGGGTATGCGTTCCTCAATCACATTCATATTTTCATAGCTTTCATTCTTGCGTTCGTTGTGCCTTTCCGCCTTGCTCACATCAAAAGCGGTGTACTTTTTTACCCTTGCACAACTCATATCCGCCTTGTTGTTTTTTGCCATTTTTGCTCTCCTTTCTCGGCAGGGCGAATCCATTACACGACATTCTTTGAATGTGTGTAACCCACTATGACACTTTCAGACTTCGTCTGCAAAGATGTCGTGGGCAAGGGTGTTCCCCCTTGACCTCCTTAGATACCTCAATCATAAAAACAGACTGTCCCATCAGCAGACAGCCTGCATTTATTCTCTCGGTATATCGCCCATCGGCAAAGACCAGTACCACAGAAAACCTTTCTTTCGGGAGATAACTCCTGCGTTTTTCTTTGCCTTTTTGATGGTCGATTTCTTGAACCCTGCGGCTTCAAGTTTTTCTTCACAATCCGAAGAAAGCATTTCTCCTCCCTGCAACATTTCAACGAGAAATGATTTTGCTTTCATCTCTTTTTCATTTGGTCTGCCCATTTGTGGAGCAAGAGATAAAAACGCTTCTTCGGCTGTCATCTCCATTTCGGAAATGAAGTCCACGCCTTTTTCGGCAACCTCAAAAAGAATTGCCGAACCTGTTGGTGCGAGATTTGATTTCACTTGCACCAAATATCTTTCCGCAGGTGCTTCCTTGTTCGGTGTGTGTGTGATTGCAAGAATGCTTCTTGCAGCACCCGCAATGTCAATCGAGCCGTTGGTGCGGTAGAGTGGATTATTATCTTTCATCTTGTTCATATGAGCGATAATGACAATCGCACAACCCATATCTTTTGCAACTGCTATCAGATGGTTAAACTCTGCTCGTGTTTCGTTGGCATTGTTCATAGAGCAGTTCTCTCCGATATACGAACTCAACGGATCAAGAATTAGGAGCTTTGCATTGTACTTTTTAATCGCTTCACGAATGCGGTTATCTCCGAAAGATAAAGTCTTTTCATCTTCCTTGATGAAGATAAGGTTTTCTCCGTCTCCGCCGGCAGAATTGAAGCGGGGTACTACGGTATCGTCTGCGTCATCTTCCGTTGTCTGATAGATGATAGTCATAGGCTCGTTTTCTTCCGTTTCTGTAAAGGGGAGTGGTTCTCCCTTTGAGAGCAGGGCGGCAATGGAAAGCATTAACTTGCTTTTCCCATCGCCCGGATCTCCTTGCAACAGCGTAACCTTACCAAAGGGAATATACGGATACCACAGCCACTTTACTTCTTTCGGCTCGATTTCACTTGCCTTGATGATTTCAAGAGGTACGCTGAAATTCATTTCGTTTTCATTCTGTTTCATCATTTCTTGTTCTCCTTTTCTGAAAATATAAAAACCACAGATTGATACCTAAACCTTGTTTGTGTTGCTTTTCGGGGCGAAAATCAAGGAAAAAACCTCGTTTTAAGCCTTTCAAAAAGGGACACAAGGCGTTTGTACTAACCTGTGGTTATGTATAAAATTGTAGATTTTAGGGTAACAAAAAACACCGTATTTCTACGATGTTTTTCGATTCAACACTTATCTTCATAAGAAGCTATCCCTAATGGTCTTTTCTTTCCATTTGCTTTAGGAATGTATACCCTCAGCGATGGAAGTGGCTTAAAGGATTTGTTTTTCAGCCTTTGTACTAAATCCTTGATATTTCTGTCAAGGTTCTTCCCATACTCATCTTTGGTTACCTTGTCGATTCCGACTGCTTTGCTCCCATCTAATTCCTTATGACATTGCTTTAACATATCTTCATTTATCAAATGGTACACTGATGTAAATATAGGATGTTTTGTTGTTGCTGATATTTCAGCTATTCTTACTAATTTCGTTTCCATTATTTCCTCCGTCCCTGAGTACGGATAATGTGTCCTCAGTAAGACCTTTACTATGCAATCCCCTTCCCTCCATCGGCATTACCCGATTTCTACAGTACTATGAGATTGTCCGACTACCTGCCATTCATTTGAAATCCTCCGTTTTCAGTTGTGACTTCATACTCTTTTTCGAGAAACGGCAGGTTCTCCCCAGTTGATGTGTATTCACGATGTAAAACATGATTGGTTCTCTGACTCCGCAGTGCCACATAATACTCGCCATATCGTATTACATGATATTGTCTTCCGCACCAGTTAAGACGTCGACCGACTGAAGTTAACGTTTCGAAGCTCAATCACTATTCAACCCTGCTTTCTTGCTGTCTACGCTTGTCAAATGCCGTTACCGACATCATCCCAAGACTCGCTATTATCTGGTTGGCTAAACCTTGGATAAACCGGATTCCCACCGGCTTGACTACACACCCTTAGCTGGGCGCACAACTGGAATCTGTCGTATTAGAGATACCAAACCAATCCATTTTCTGTTGCCTGAATCATTGCCCCCTTCGGTACCTTTCGCAATATGATTAAAACATCCATATAATCGGGTGCTGGAGAAATTAGTCCCATAAACGAAGGAACTACACATATTGTCATCAACCACTTCATTGAAATCGGGCAGACCACGAAAACAGCAAGAAAGATTATCCCCGGAATCAAAGGTGCCAATGACATCATTATATATCGTCCTCTGCTAAGTGCTGCTGAGGATGCAGCATATGCTCTCAACTGTTTTAGAGATACTCCTATATAAACTTTTGCCCCCTTTGGATAACTTATAGCATGAAGAAATTCATGTAACGGCATCGCAACAAAAAAGCCAATAATAAATGACAGCGGCATAAACCATAAATTAAATATAAATTCATCTGATTGCGCCTTTTTTGTAAAAATTGCAACAAAGCATACAATACAAGGGATAATCATGTATGGAATTGATGCTTTAATTATGTCATCTGGTCTGTCAATTAGAACTGCATTTTCAGGAATGCTTTTTTCTTCAATCTCTCTGTCCCACGGCTGCTTACCGTCCCAAACGTTTTCCCAGTTTTTATTGCCATCCCATATTATCTGCGCCATTTTAATATCCTCCACAAATTCCGATTGAGATTTCACCTATTTTAAGAAATTTAATAACTGTTATATTTTGTTATTAAATTCTCCGCAAACCATTGAAAACACTGGATTTATCGCAGGTGAACTTTCCCTTATTGTTTCCCTTGTGTTATATCGTCCCATCAGTGTTTACGAACTCTGATAAGGGCAAATACAAGGGCAAAAAAACATATAAAACAGTATAACACAAAATGAAAGTGACATGGTGAACTGATTGAAATGCTTCTGATTTTTGCAACAAATGATTGATTTAACGATAAGGAGATTTGATACGATGAGAACAATATTTGCAGAATACAATCCCAAGCGCAACAGTATTGATGTTTACACCTCTGTTGGCTATATGCTCCGCATTGACTGTTGGGAAGCTGAAAAGGACTTAAAAACCACACCAGGATCAGACTGTGCATTAAACGCACTCGCCATTGACGAACCTCTTGAATATGCAAGATTATATTTTGATGGAAATTTGCAGATGTGGGTAGATGCGGAAGATTCATTAGAAATTTTTAATTTTTAAACAAATACAACAGTTTAAATCACTATTAGCTACAATATTTCCGGAAAATTCCTCATAGGTTTGTGTAAACGCAAAGAAAGGGCGGCTCTGAAAATCAAAGCCGCCGTTCCAAATGGGCGTGTCACATTGTATGCTTTATGACGGCTTTTTTTCTTTTGCCGTCGTCCGGCAGAGTATTATTCAATATTTAATTCAATGTTTCCAGTGAAATTCTCACATTCAATGCCGATATAATTTCCACCATCAGGAAGTGTAATTGTGTCACTATAAGTTCCAGTTGCTTCAATCAAAGTGACTGCTTCATCAGATCCAGAAATCCAAAATACTTTTGCAGTACCTTCCGTAATCTCCAAAGTGCAATCAATAGACAGCTCCTTACCGGCTTCTCTCTTTATGGAAGTTCCTCCGAACAAATACTCTGTATCTGAAAAATTCTTATAATCAGCCGTATAAGTTCCCGTATAATCATCAATCCCTTTTTCTTTTGTTCCTTCCAAAGATAACTTTCCTGTAAGCTCTATGACTCCAGCCGACTGAACGATATTATTATAATGATTGAGAATTTCATCTTTTGAACAGCCAGAAATCATAAAACTTCCCAAAAGGACAAATGCCAATGCTAAAACTATTTTCTTAATAAAATCATCACCAGCCTTTCTTTGGTGCTACCTTTTTGGCCTTTTTCTTTGTTTGGGTTGCTTCTCGCTCTTTCATGCACAAAATCAAGATGGCAGAAATAACGACAGCAAGCACAAGACTGCAAGAACAGCTTCCGATATTCCAGTTGACTGCGGTATCATAGCTGCGGTAGCCTACCATTCCAAGACTTGCGGTAATCGGATAAAGGTTTGCTAATGTCATATTTCCTGCGGCAAACATCCCTCCATATCCATAGACAAAAGCAATGATTACACCGACTAAAAAGCTACCTGTCCTCCGACAAGTAAGAGCGATAATCGGCAGAACCGCAAGATATAAAAAGAAATTAACCGCAGTAATCTGCAAGGCTGCTTTTAGAGCTAAGGAAATCTCAAAGCCTGGAAATCCCACAATCATTTCCGCTATGATTGTAAACAAGCTGCATATCAGCCCGAAAATAATAGACAATACGCCGCACACAATCAATTTTCCGGTCAGCAGCTTCTTAAAAGAAATCGGCACAGTCAGAATATTTTTCAGTGTGTCATCCGTCTGCTCACGAGAAATCATATATCCAGCAATTAGGCTGATACACATCGGAAAAATCATGGACATATTGTTTTTGATGACCTGTTCTGTAAGATAGGCGAAATCCCAAACGGAACCATCATTCGCCATAGAGGTAAACAAGGTCAGCAGGACGGATAGGAGCATGAGTGCAACGCCCGCCCAAAGGATATGATACCTTTTCAATTTATAAAATTCTGTTTTTACAATGCGAACCATGTTTATTCCCCCCTCTGCTTATATAATCTGTCAATTAGTAAGAACGAAACCAATGCCATGATCCCAAGAATGAATACAACTTGAAATGTTGAAGGAATTAGCCCTGTCATTTGCTCTAAGTCCATTTTTATTCCATGAGCCGCCATATCTCCTGCACTCCAAAATGTAGTCAGTGGCGTGGGCAGAAGCCATAACATGGTTTTAGGCAACGTATCAAACAATGCCGTAGTACTCATGTTCAGAACACTGTAAAAGACACACAGTAAAATGGAAAAAACATAGGTTTTACTGAAAAAGACAACAAGGACAATCAACGGGAGTGTTCCTGCCGTAATGAAAATTCCTGTTTCAACCGCTAAAAACAATTTATAGCCTATTCCATAAACTTCTAATGTTCCAAATCCGCAAAGAATTGTTGCAATGGTAGAAGCCACACAAAAAACAATTCCAAAGAGAAACAGGACAATAATTTTTGCAAGCACCATTTGTGTGCTGGTTACGGGAATTGTACGCAGATTTTTGAATGTGTCGTTGTCGCGTTCCATAAAAAACAGGATAGCGGCAATCACACCGATAATGCAGGGCAGTAAAAACTGGATACCATATCCCAACACCATGTTAAATAGTCCGTCGAAAGCATCTGCCCGATCCGTATATCGCTCCATCATAGAGGGTGTTGTCATCAGATAGGTCAGCGGGATTGGAAACAGGAAAGCAGCCAAAATAATCAGCGGAATAAATTTCTTCCGTTTCAATTTCAAAAATTCACATTTGATCAGTTTAAGCAATTCCTTCGCCCCCTGTCACACGCTTGAAGTAATCTTCAAGACTTTCTTCACAGGTATGCGCCTCCGATACCTCCAATCCGTTTTCTACAAAGGCAGTTACAATTTTTCCCACAGGCAGATCAAGGTTGTGCAGGCGCAGATTGTGGTCGTCCTGTATGGAAAAATGGTTTTCATGGAAATTGCGTTCCAAAATTCTTGCTGCCTGTGCAGTATCAGAGAGCGTAAACCTGATATGCTTACTGCTTTTTTGCTCCAGCTCTGCAAGGCTTTCTTCTTCCAGTAATGCTCCGTGGTCGATAATTCCAATATCGTCAGCCAGCAAGGAAATCTCCGAAAGAATGTGACTGGAAATCAAAATGGTTTTTCCTCTTGCATCGCAAAGCTCTCGAATAAAGGATCGCACTTCTGCAATGCCGATGGGATCGAGACCGTTGATCGGCTCATCCAAAATCAAAAGCTCCGGATCGTGCATAACGGCAAGAGCGATGGCAAGCCGCTGCTTCATACCAAGAGAATACTGAGAAAAGAGCTTTTTATCTTTGTAGGGCAGTCCAACCAGATCAAGAGCGTCTTTGATGGCATGATTGTTCGGTACGCCCCGTAGGGTAGCAAAGATACGCAGGTTCTCTGTGCCGGTCAGATTGGGATAAAAGCCGGGGGACTCAATTAGGCTGCCGATACGGGGCAACAATTTCTTTTCATTCCCCTGCAAAGATTTTCCCCAGATTTTAACCTCACCGGAAGTCGGCTTCGTTAAGCCCAACAACATTTTCATGGTCGTGGTTTTTCCGGCTCCATTTCTGCCCAGCAGACCATAAATTCTCCCACGCTTCACATGGATATTTAAGTCAGCCACACTCTTTTGTAAGCCGTATTGCTTCGTCAGATTTTTTGTTTCAATGATGTAATTTGTATCCATATTCAAAACCTCCTGTTCTGTAAGGTATTCTATCACGCCAACCTTGCATTAACCTTGCCGCAACCTTGCATTAACCTTGCAATTAAGGAATAGGAATAGGAATTGCAATGCAAATCCTATTCCGCTACTTCTCAATCCGTTTGGGGATTGAGAAGGTTCCCATGCCATTTTCTAAAAGACTTCTGAAAATAAGTAAGGTTCCCGACATAAAGACGGGAACCCGCTTAAATCTCTAAAGGAAAAATCAACATAAATTCAGTTCCTTCTCCCGGAAAACTTTCAACTGTTATGCTTCCACCCATCTTTTCTACAAGTTGATGGACAATAGAAAGACCAAGTCCGCTGCCCTTTTCGGAGCGTCCTTTATCACACTTATAAAGCCGTTCAAATATGTGTTTCAAATCGTCTTTCTCAATTCCTACTCCATTATCCGCCAGCAGCAGCTCCATGTTATTTTCCTTCTTTGACAGGACAATTTTGATTTTGTCTGCATGGCTGTGAGCGATCACATTTTGAATGAGATTGTTGACGATCCTCATATAGCTGTCCGTATCCAATCTTACCCGGACAGGCTGTTCGAGAATATCAATGTCATAATCGACCTGCTTATCTTCAAAAATCGGTATCCAGTCGATTAGGATATTTCTTGTCAGCTCTGCGGCTTCAACGCTCTGGATCTCCAAAGCAAACTCGTTAGAATTTAACTTGAACCAGTCAAAGAGTACATCAATATATTCTTTCAGATCATGGGCTTTCCGGCGGGCGGTTTCAATATAATCATCCCGGTCTTTTCCTGTGACCAGTCCTTTGTGTGCAGCGTCAAGATACCCAATCAGAGTAGTAAGGGGCGTTCGCACATCATGGGAAAGGCTCGTCATAAGCTGGCGGTTGGTTTCTTCTGTCTGCCGTACAGTTGAAAGTCTGCTTTCATAAGCCACAACGATCTCGTTGATTTCATAGGCAAGAGGTGCTGTCAGTTCATTTGTTGCAGATAGAATACGCCGGTTGCCATTTCCGTTTTTCACATCAACCAGCACATCGGTCATTTCTGCTATTTGTTTTTTTACACGCCGAATGAGAACGATGGAAGTCAATACAACCACAACAGCAATCACAATGGACAAGAATACAATGATTTCCATACTGACTACACCTCCTTATTAAACCGGTAGCCAATCCCTTTGACCGTTTGTATATACTTTGGACTGGAAGGATTGACTTCTAATTTTTTTCGAAGCCGACTGATAATCGCCATAATGTTACTGTCATCATAGAAATATTCTTCGCCCCAAACTTCCTCATAAATCTGCTGTTTTGTCAAAATTTTTCCTTGATGCTTTGCACAGTACAGGAGCAGATCAAATTCCTTTGGTGGAAGTTCAAAAGTGCCATTTTCCGTCGTAACAGAACGATTTTCAAGGTCAATTTGCAATCCATCAAAATCCAGTTTTTGCACAGCTCCGGCTTGATGATTAAAACGGGTGTAGCGGCGAATGAGGGACGCAATACGGGCAATCAGTTCGTCCATATCAAACGGTTTTGTCAGATAATCGTCCGCCCCGGCCCGTAAGCCCCGCACTTTAGAAATGCTGTCATTTTTGGATGTAAACATCAAAATCGGCAGACTGTTCTCTTTGCGGATTTCTTCCAGCGTTTCAAAGCCATTCATACCGGGCATCATCACATCCAGCACTACAAGCTGGTATTCCTGCTCTTTTAATTTTTGCAAGCCTTCTTTTCCGGTATTACAAAAATCAGCTTCTATGTTTTCTGCTTGTACGCTACGTTTAATCAAAGCGCACAGCTCTCTGTCATCATCTATAATCAGGATTTTATTCATGGCGCAACTCCTTCCCTTGTTTTGTCCTTCCGTCAATCGGCTTTTCTGTGTTCTTGGGGAACTGCAATACATTATATGTATTTTTTGATATGATTTCATATAATGTGCGAATTGATTTCATAATGCTATGCCATGAAATGTCAGCAGCGTAAGTATAATTTTTTTGATAAGCTTTCCATAAGGTCTCCATAACCGGACTTGATTCAATTTCGTCAAATATTTCTCTTATGTCCTCAGCTTCTATCAGGTCTAATGTTCCCCTTTTTTTGGCTGTAGCCACAAGTGCAGTCCATAAAACTTGTTTTTGGAGTTGTTCTCCATACAACTTTTGTAAAATATAAATATCATAAAAATCTCTCATTCGTGTATTTGTAATGTTTCGACTAACAACAGTTTCCAATTTTTCAGCCAATACCGTTTCCAGATTATATGCCCATACCTCAATGGTGCGGTCTTCAAGCATAAGATTAAATTTGTACTTGATTTCTCTTGGTGTAATTACATCCCCTGTAGAAATATCAATCTTTAATGGTGTGATTACACCATCAAATTTCGTTTCCATGCTTACACGAACACCAGGATAATCTGCTTCTTCCATGATTTCCGATATCCGTTTGACCCGAAATGAAACACCATCGTCCAGTGGAATTGATATAATTTGGGATATAATCATTTCTACATCCTCCACACTAACATTGGTACCTTTTATGGTAGCATCCAGATCCATAGTAGCTCTGGCATCCAGACCAACCATTGCCGCCACAAGCATTCCACCTTTTAATATAAACTGGTTTTTATACTCTGATAGAGAAATTCGTTCTAAAAAACGTTCCATCATATAATTCCGCATCAAAATCTGTGCATCTGCGGATTTTTTCTTTGACAGGTTACGAATCAAATCCTTTAATTGTCTTGCTGTTGTTATCATCTAAAGTAACACCTCCAAATATGGTCTAAGTATGTTTTCAACATGAAACATAGCTGCGTATTTCATAAGCATCCGTAAGTTTTTATCCTTACGTTTTGCATATTGTTTCAATGCGTCTTGAAAGATCTGCACTTCAACATTTTTTCTACTACGAAGCAGATCACAAATTGTTCTCTCCATGTCATAAACGGGAACGGAATGTCCGAATGATGTCTGCATAGCTATGATTCCTATTTCATGTAAATCCTTTTTTACTGTATACACTTGAAAACCGTCTTCCTGCAAACGACTTGGATTATATCCAGTTCTTACTGTTATGGTGTATTTCAAAGGCTCTCTGTCCGTTAAATCATGAAAAAACAATGCAGTTTCATGAGAAAATACAGCTTGACCACAACGTAAATGCAAAAGGTACATTGCATCTGTCCACGTATCCGGCGATACATACACACCATGAGCAGCTTGTTCTAATCCTCGTTCCTTCACATATGCATAAAACACAGACTTACTAATTCCATTATTTAGAACTTGAAATGTCTGAATTGTCCCTCCACATTCACGCAACAACAAATCTAATTTTTCAAACTGAGTCATATATTTTTCTCCTTTCATGCTAATATGATAATACACATTAGTATGAAAGTAAATATAAGTAATAGCAGTTAAAAAATTAAATTTTAATAATATCCCCGTTCTTCCCGCCAGTCTTTCACATAACATCGGATTCCAATATAGATCACATGCACCAGAAGCAACAGTGCAATGAGGTTTATCGAAATGACAGATTTTATCCATTCTCCGAAGTAGACTACGATAGCTGTACTAATCATTATCACCATAATGCTGAGTATATCCCAACAATATTTCCGGTAGATTTTCCCCACCTGATAACCAATCCCGATTATCAGGAATCCCGTTATGAGGAATAAAATCCCCATAATAATGGCTGCGATCAACCAGTACAGAATCTCAGAAATGATACTATTTGAGATTCCATTGCTTAATTGTCCGAAAGAATCTGCACCTGTAACAAACTCTTGAAGCAGGCTTACAATTCCTTTTCCTATCGTAACGAAAAAAGTGATGCTGTCGTTAATGAAAGCAGTAGAAAGGATAGCCGCGAACAGTGTAGTGGCTATACTGTACCATGTCAGCAGGAATAGGATACTTTCATAACCTGTCGTCATATTTTTATATTTTTTCTCCAACTGAATTTTTCGGTTATCGCATTTCTCTTTTGCTTTCTGGTAAGCAGTGCGGTCACAGTTATCGCATTTCTCATAAGGCACTTTTTTCTCAACAGGCACCTCTACCGTCTTTTGGTGCGTCTGTGCATAGCGTTTTGCCTGTTCTGCTTTTTCGTACTTAAATTTCCATGTCACGACTTCTGCGTCGGCTCTTTTCCTGCTGTCTGTCTCGCTGGTTAATTGTTGCTCTGTTTGCCTTAATCTTGTCCGCAATGCTTCGATATTCTCGGCTCTGTTTTCGCTGTTCAATTTCTCGTTCAAGCTCAGCAATCTGCTTAGCTGCCTGTTCAGTTCCATAATCGTCTCGTCTTTCTGATCCAGTTCGTCCTGCATCTGTTCCGTCATCAGCAGAAGTTCTTCCACCTGCCCGACGTTCTCTGAGTTTACGCATTCTCTCATCTATATCCCTCGCTTTCTCTATCTGCTGTTTAAGGCCAGCAATTCGCTGTTCTGTTTCAGTAATAAGCTGTTCTCGCTGTTCAACTTCTGCGTTAATTCCTGCCATTGCTGATTCTCGTTTTCCAACTGTTCGATTCTGTTTTTCAGCTGCTCGATCTGGGAAAGCAGTTCTTCTGTATCTGGCAAAAGATTCAGTAGCCCGGATAATTCGCTGTTTAAGGTCTGCAAACTCTGGTTCTGCTCCTGGAAGGACAGAAGCTGTCTGTCCCGTTCCTGCAATTCCTGTACCATCTCTGCCATAAGCTTCTGCTGTTCCTCGATCTGGTTTATCATTGACTCCATCATGGGAATGACTTCCCGGCTTTCTTCTAAGGTCATTCAATCGCTCCTTCCATTGTGATAATGCACCAGACACTTTTCCGAAACTGATCTGTATCTTTTTCAACAGTGCATTTTGTCTTTTTATGATCTGGTTTTCCTCTACTTTCCATGAAGCTGTCTGTACTTGTCCATTCTGGAATTTCTCATCAATTTTTCTTGCATCTGCACCCTCATGAATTGTAGGAATTTCTAATTTCCCCTGTCTTGCATAGGAACGGTGGTCAACTCGTTGCTCTACTGATAAATGTGCATTACAGACTTTCGCCCATTCGCTCCGCCACAATTCACAGTTCTTTGGATCATTCCACCCGGTAGCATCGGTCAGCACCCGTTTCCATTGTTTGCGGTTCCTTGCACCAACTTTCTGATTACCATTTTCGTCCAGTACCGGGATTCGGATTCCATGACGGTCAGGATCCTTTTTATCCTGCCACCAGTCCGGGTGGAACTCATCGACCACGATATTTCCATCATTATCTCTGACAAAATCCCAGTCTTTGACTTCTTTGTTTCCCCATGAATGGTCTGGATTGAATGGACGCATGGTAACAAGTAAATGCACATGTGGGTTTCCATCGCCCTTATCGTGAATGCTCCAATCTGCACACATGCCTTTGTCTATAAAGTTTTTCTGAATATAATCCGTTGTATATTCAATCTGTTCCTGTCGGCTCCATTCTTTCGGAAGTGAAAATTCAAATGACCTGCCGAGTTGTGCATCCGAGGTCTTTTCAATCTTCAAAACTTCATTCCACAAACGCTGTTTCTGAAAAGTAAGTTTAAATTTTTCCAGTGCAGCATCTTTGTTATCTGCTCTTTTATACCGGACAGATTTCTGGAACCGTCTGATATTTTCAGCAGGTACATTCAGCCATTCCTGTGGTGCATTTTCACACATCAACAGGCTGGTATAAACAACTTCTCTTTTGGAAGTGTAATAACTGATTCTGCCTGTTTCTTCATTTTTCATCACATCGCCATTGAGATAAGCAGATGCCGATATGATAGATTTTCCTTTGCTGCGTCCAACAATCTTTACTGTATAATGAAAAATTGCCATGATCCGTTTCCCCCTTTCTGCCGTATCCGGCTTTGATTTCCGGCAGGTAACGTTTTCCTAAAAGAAAATGGTATCTGCCGGAACGCCCTCTGCGTAAGAGTGCCCTGTGCATAACAGCCTGCATGGAATGCGCCCCTCTGACGAAGAGTGTCTCCTGCGGCATGAGCAGGTCTGCATGAAATGCCCGCCGACGGAACGAGCCCGGCATGCATAAGCGCAGACCGGTTGCCACCTGTGGCAAACTTATACGGACGACCTCTGGTTGTCCATAAGTGCGCCCTTCATGATAAAGCAATGAAGGGAATGGAAACTCCACTCCCTCCGGCATTACACTTCCTCCGTATTTGTAACTGGCTCTTTCTGCATTGCCTTTGAGAAGAATTTCCCATTTGCTTCCTGCCTTTTTAAGAAGCCGACCAGTTTTGGAATATCTTCTTCCTCAATCACAGAACCAAGCACTGATTCCACTGCACCGCCAATCTGACAGAGCCTGTGGGTTCGTCTTTTACTTTCCTCAGCTTTCTTTCGCTTTTCCAGTTCTCGTTTCTGTGCTGCGTACTGTTTCGCTTTCTCAAGGCTTTCCTGTTCTCTCTTTTCCAACTGGAGCATACGCTCCTCATAACTCTTTGTTGATCTTGCCATAAATATCATCGTCCTTTCTTTTTTCTACCAAACATAAGTTTTCTGTTGTCTGTCAGACGAAGTACATGGTATAATCTGCTTGCGTGTAGGTATATCATGGCTTCGGTCTGATAGAACCTTTGGCGGTTTCTTCGGGAACCGCCTTTTTAAGTTGCACCGTTTCTTGTGACGGTTTTTACATTTCCCTTATCCCTCAAGTCCCTGCCCTCGTTGGCTTCCATGAAGAGTTCCAGCATATCCGTTTTGATCAGGACTTTCCTCCCGACCTTTAATACTGGAAGTTTCTTCCATTCCACCAGCTTTCTCAGGGTGTTCCTGCCGATTCCTGTGTAATCCGCAGCTTCCTCAATAGATAAGGCAATCTTTCTTTGCGTCATATGACCACCTCCTTGCAAATTGCATTATGCAATTTCTTTTGTGCTGTCAGTATAGCGTGTTTACATCGTCTTGTCAAGCATTACGAAATTATATTCATTGTTATTTAATTGCATATTGCAATATCGTTTGTCATGTGGTATAGTAATGACATACCGAAAAAGGAGGCACATCAGCATGAAAGATAAAGAATTACGCAAGCTGATCGGTAGCAGGGCAAAACAGCGCCGTACAGAATTGAATCTGACACAGCCTTATATCGCTGAGAAGATGGGTGTAACTGCATCTACCATTCAGAGATATGAAGCTGGAACGATTGACAATACAAAGAAAATGGTGCTGGAAGGTCTTTCAGAAGCTCTCCATGTATCTGTGGAATGGCTCAGAGGGGAAACAGACGAATATGAAACCGACATTACGGATAAAAGGGAATTGCAGATTCGTGATGCGATGACTGATATTCTCAAACAGTTACCTCTTGACCTTACGAAAACAGAAGATGCTTTTTCCAAAGACTTACTGCTGTTAATGTTGAAACAATATGAACTGTTTCTGGATTCGTTCCAGTTCGCCTGCAAGAATTACAAGGGCAATACCAAAGAAGCGGACATTGCAAAAGTAATGGGGTTTGAATCGAATGATGAATATAACGAGATCATGTTTCTCAGGGAGATCACCCATACTGTCAACGCATTGAATGATATGGCAGATATTGTAAGGCTCTATTCCAAGAAACCGGAAACAGCAGAACAAAGGCTTGCAAATCTTTTATCCGAAGTTATGTACGAAGATTCTGAATCGGTATAGTAAGGCAACCGGAGTTGTGATATACTTACACGCAAGAAGCATTTCAGCAGTTCTGATTGTCTGATATCGAAAGGAGACATACGATTATGGCAAAAGGATCTGTTAGAAAGAAAGGAAAGAAATGGTACTACCGCTTCTATGTAGAGGACGCAAGCGGCAAAATGGTTCAGAAAGAATACGCCGGAACCGAAAGCAAAAGTGAGACAGAAAAACTTCTCCGCAAGGCACTGGAAGATTACGAAGATAAGAAATTTGTTGCAAAAGCAGATAACCTTACCGTAGGTGAACTTCTGGACATGTGGGCAGAAGAAGAACTGAAAACCGGAACACTCAGTAATGGCACAGTGGAAAATTATCTCAGTGCAATCCGTTGCACTAAGAAACACCCGATTGCAGACCGTAAACTGAAAACAGTTACTGCCGAACATTTACAGGCATTTCTCGACCTGCTTATATTCGGTGGCGAGTTTCCAGACGGAAAAGTGAGAAAAGGATACAGTAAAGATTATATCCATTCTTTTTCCGCAGTGTTACAGCAATCATTCCGTTTTGCAGTATTTCCAAAACAGTTAATCAGTTTCAATCCGATGCAGTATATTAAGCTGAAAAAGCAGGCAGAGGAAGTTGACCTCTTTTCTGATGATGAAGTTGAAGAAGGCACACAGCCGATTTCACATGAGGATTATGAACGGCTTATCAAGTATCTGGAAAAGAAAAATCCATCTGCTATCCTGCCAATCCAGATTGCATATTATGCAGGACTTCGTATCGGGGAAACCTGTGGTCTTACATGGCAGGACATCAACCTTGAAGAACAATGCCTGACTATAAAACGCAGTATCCGTTATGACGGTGCAAAGCATAAAAATGTGATTGGAACAACCAAGCGAAAGAAAGTAAGGATTGTTGATTTTGGAGATACGCTGACTGAAATATTGAAAACAGCCAGACGGGAACAACTGAAAAGCCGGATGCAGTACGGGGAACTTTACCACCGCAACTACTACAAAGAAGTGCATGTGAAAAACAGGGTGTATTATGAATACTATCACCTTGACGGAACACAGGAAGTCCCGGCAGATTATAAAGAAATCTCTTTTGTCTGCCTCAGACCGGATGGCAGTCTGGAACTGCCGAGTACACTCGGCATTGTATGCAGGTCAGTGTCAAAGAAGCTGGAAGGATTTGAAGATTTTCACTTTCACCAGTTACGTCACACCTACACCAGCAACCTGCTCTCGAATGGGGCGGCTCCAAAAGATGTACAGGAACTGTTAGGACATTCCGATGTCAGTACCACAATGAACATTTACGCTCACTCAACAAGAAAGGCAAAGCGAGATTCCGCAAGACTTCTTGATAAAGTAGCAAGCAATGCCTAAATAAAATTTTCCCTTATTTCCCTTGCGGATTCCTCACAAGGGCAAAAATAAGGGAAAATACATATCATTTCACTATCTAAGGGGCTGAAAAGTCCGTAAAATAAGGAAAGTTCAAGAAATCTCTCCACAAATACCGATTTTACGCTTTCTTAATCGGATGTCTAATTACAGTTTTCCATTTCTCTGGAGCAACCTTTCTTGCATCAGACATATAAATCTCGTGGTGCAGTCTATCTTTGTTAATATCATTGAGATACCCATTTTGTTCTATATAAGTATCCATAAGAGCAACGGTTGCTGGCTCATTATCAAAAGAACCTATGTGCATAATTTGAACGCATAATCCTTCATCAATCGTAAGATATTCTGCTGACGAACAATCAATTTTCTTCTTTTTCGTTGCTGTTTCTATCGCCCAGTCAAAATCAGCTTTAGATATGAAATCAGGCAAACGAATAACAGAAATCCAGTTAAAAGCAGATTTATTTGTATAATCTACACCCACAAAATCATCCTGCCACCAAAAGCCTTCCAATGGCGGAACAACATATTCAAAAAAGCCTTTAATTTTATAATCGGTCTTGTAACTCATTTTTAATGTGTATGCAACAGCATATAGAATACTGATTGCTTATTGATATGCCCCGCCTTCTTCATTTGGATTGCCTTTTCCTCTAACTGCAATATAATTTGCCTTAGGTACATTTACAATCTCTGGTTTATTCTTAGGCATATAAAATTCTTTAAATTCTTTCTTAAAATCAAAAGCCATAACAACCTCCAAAATACCGATTTGCTGTCTTAATTTAAATGCATTATACCATATTTATTGTGATTTTTCAACTTGCCCACTTCGACTACACTCCCGACTTAATGACTTCTTGAATACTTGCCGAAAAAGAAAAACTGCCATCGGTTTGACAGCAGTTCTTCTTCGGTTGGTATCCGTTAGGAATACACAATATCATTCAATACAATCTCATCGGCACAGGTTCGAATGTTATTCATCAATCCTATCCATCTCATCATATCCGTTGCTTTCAGTTCTTCCGTTACACCCTGCTTCTTTGCCATTTCCTTTATCAGATATTCCGCCATATCACGAGCCGAAGTATCAATTTCGGCAAGGTGTTCATATAACTTTCCGCTTGTCAGCAGATTAAAATATAGCACACGCTTATGTTCCCTCAAATATCGTTGCCGCAATCGACCATATTTTGAAAGGGGAGGACTTTTCTCTACTGTCAGGCAGGGATAATAGTAATCTCCGATGAGTTCGTATCGGATACCTGTTCTTTCGTCTGTAATAAATCTTTGCATAGTTCTTTCTCCTTTTGCTTCTTGTAGTAAAACTCCAAGGTTTTCTTATTGTGATTTACCTTTTTACATTCCTCGGAACAGAATTTCTGCTGACTGTGTGTAGGCCAGTAAGTACTGCCACACACAGCACATACACGCTGACGATAATAATGACTTCCTTTTTCCGCTTCTCTATCGGCTTTTGTCTTATCCTGCCTTGCCTGATAGCAGCAATCCTTTGAACAGAAAATCTGTCGGTTGCTTGTAGGGGTAAACTCTTTCCCACAATGAGGACATACCTTTGTTTTGACGATTTCGCCACCGTTTTCAGCAAGTTTTTTTGCCTTTCGCTTCTCTCGATAGGCTTTTTCACGCTGACGCTGTTTCTCCAATCGCTTCTTTTCTTCCTGTTCTTCCTGCTCTTTTATCTCGGCAAGTTCTTCCTCGGTGTAGGCAATATCGACCTGTCCGACATAATTGAAGTAAATATCAACCTTTTGTGTCTTTGCTTTTCCCACACCCTCGGCTTCATACACCACAATCTTGTCAATGAGTTCGGTAAACATCAAATCAGAAACTTCCGTAGGATTTTTGTACTTGCGTATCAGCGATATAAAATGCTGAATATCCATAGTGCTGTCTTTTTCTTCAGAAAGTTCCTTTTTCATCGTTTCCATTTTCGCTTCCAATTCAGCCTGTTCATCGTCATACTGCTTCATCAGTTGCTTGTATTGTCTTTCGGGTAGCAATCCCGATATAAGATTTTCATACAAGCCACGAATGAGCGTAGAGAGTTCGTCATAGCGTTTCTGACAGCGTTTCAACTCCGATTGATTGTGCTTCGGCTTTTCCTCTTGCTTATCTTTCCAAAGGGATTGCAGTTCCAAAGCAAAGGCTTTTTCATCATTCAGAACAAATCTTGAAAAGCGTTTAACTGCCGATAATATCAAGGCTTCAACATTATCAGCACTAATCGTATGGGAAGTACAGGAATTAACCCTGCTTGCATACCCGCCGCAACGGTAAGAATACTGAACAGAACCGTCTTTCTTGCTATAATGCGTTTGCAAAGTCATTCTCCTGCCACAGTCGGCACAGTACAGATAACCGCTTAATCGGTTGGTATGTGTACCTCTTGCCGCAGCTCTGTTCACTCGTTTCTTTCGCTTCTGAACGCTGTCCCAAAGTTCCTGCGATATGATAGGCTCGTGGGTGTTATAAAACACATACTGCTCATCTTCATCGGTAGTCTTTCTCTTATGCAATTTAAAATTGGTGCTGACCGACTTTCTCAAAACAGTATGTCCAAGATATTCCTGCCTGCTTAAAATCGTTCTAATGGCAGATATGCCCCAAATATAAGGGTCTGCAAACTTAATCCCGTTGTACTGTTCGGGGTGATATTCCTTTGCATATGCGGCAGGAATTAAAACCTTTTCTTCGGTCAGTATTTCCGCTATGGCTCGTGGACTTTTGCCCTCATTGGCAAGCAGAAAGATACGCTTTACCACCTCAGAAGCCACAGGGTCAACAACAAGCGTCTGCTTATCGCTCGGCAATCGGTTATATCCATAAGGGATTGAACCGCTACAACGCTTTCCGTCTTTCATTCGGGCATCAAATACAGCCTTGATTTTATTGCTCGTGTCTTTGGCATAAAATTCGTTCATAATATTCAAAAACGGAGCAAAATCATTATCCGAAGCATTGTTGCTGTCAATGCTGTTGTTGATTGCAAGAAAACGGACATCTTTCTGCGGAAACAGAATTTCCGTATAAAATCCGACTTGCAGATAGTTTCGCCCTAATCGGCTCATATCCTTAACAATCAATGTTCCGACATTGCCTGCTTCAACTTCTTTTATCAAAGACTGAAAGCCTGGGCGATTGAAATTTACACCCGAAAAACCATCGTCAGTAAAATGGCGGATGTTCTCAAAGCCATTTCTACGGGCATAATCTTCGAGGTATTTTTTCTGATTGGTAATGGAATTACTCTCGCCATTCAGGTCATCATCTCTTGATAATCTCTCATAAAGTGCTGTAATCTTTGAAGTCCTTGACATTCTCTTAACCTCCTTCCTTATGTATTTTCAATTTAGGACAGTTAATTTTATCGTCCTATTAAAGTATAGCCCTCCGGCGAAAGTTCAATCGCCGTAACCGTCTCCCCAAAAGCCGCCGCCCAGGAATCAAAATGTCCGAGGCCCATTTTCTGGATTGTATCATATTGTAAATACCGCATGATGGTGTAGAGTTCAACCATACTATTGGACACTGGGGTCCCCGTTGCAAAGGTAACTCCTTTTCCTCCGGTCAGTTCATCTAAATACTGGCATTTCATAAACATATCGGAGCTTTTCTGTGCGTCCGTCTGGGCGATTCCGGCAATGTTCCTCATTTTTGTGTAGAGGAACAAATTTTTATAATTATGGCTCTCATCCACAAAGAGCCTGTCTACGCCAAGCTGTTCAAAGGTCACCACATCGTCTTTCCTCGTCTGGTCATTTAATTTATCCAGTCTTGTCTGCAGGGATTTTCTTGTCTTTTCCATCTGCTTGACTGTATAACGGGTTCCCTCCTGCCCTTCTGCATCCTCAATCGCCATAGTAATATCACGAATCTGTTTCTCAATCGCTGCCGCCTGACGTTCTACAGAAAGAGGAATACGTTCAAACTGGCTGTGCCCGATGATAATGGCATCATAATCCCCGGTAGCAATCCGGGAACAGAATTTCTTTCGGTTGGCAGGTTCAAAATCCTTCTTTGTGGCAACAAGGACGTTTGCCCCCGGATAGAGCCGCAAAAAATCACTGCCCCACTGTTCTGTCAGATGGTTCGGCACCACATATAAATTTTTCTGGGATAATCCAAGCCTTCTGCTTTCCATACCTGCCGCAATCATCTGGAAAGTTTTTCCTGCACCGACACAATGGGCAAGCAGTGTATTATTTCCATATAAGATGTGGGCAACCGCATTTTTCTGATGCGGCATCAGCGTGATTTCCGGTGTCATACCCGTAAACTGAATATGGCTTCCATCGTATTCACGTGGACGGCTGCTATTGAATAATTCATTATACTTTTTGCATAATGCCTCTCTTCGGTCTATGTCACGGAAAATCCACTCTTTAAAGGCTTCCTTTATCATCTCCTGTTTCTGTTGTGCCAGCATGGTTTCCTTTTTATTCAAAACCCTGTGTTCCCCGTCCGCATCCTCAATGGTATCGTAGATTTTCGTATCACGCAGGTTTAAGGCATCCTCTAAGAGACGGTACGCATTTGCTCTCTGGGTTCCATAAGTAGACTGCACAAGGGCATTACCCCTGTTGTCCATATTTTTCCCGGTAATGTTCCACTGCCCATTAACGGCTGCATACCGGACATCAATCTTGCTTCCCAGATAATAGCCCGGTGTATGAAAGGTTTCCCCCATAAACTGTGTTATATACTCTGTATCAACCCAGGTTGCCCCCAGGCGGACTTCAATCTCCGAAGCATCCAGGTCTTTCGGCTGTACTTTTTTAAGATACTGCACATTGCCTTCATACTCCGGATGGTTTTCGGCAAATCTCTCTGCAATCCCCAGCTTTTCACGTACATTTCCGGACAAATATTCATCCGAGGTTTCCCACTTGTCTGTCAGTGGATTCCGGAAAATTGCGCCTGCCAGTTCTTCCGTGATTTGTTCCTCTGTTTTTCCCGATAATTCTGCCATAAACGGCAAATCCACTTTTGCACGTTCCCCGATGGATACGGCAAGGGCTTCACTGGCGGTATCCACACTGGTCACTGGTTCTGCCCTGCGGATGGTACGCTTGCTGAAAATATCTGCTTTACGCTTCAGCTTTCCTTCCTCATCCAGATATTCCAGAGATGCCAGCAGACAATAGCTGCTGTCCTGCGAAAATGCCCTGCGGTTTGCCGTACTGCTGATCAACCCATACCGGGAAGAAAAACGGTCATACTGCTGATTCAATTTTTTCTGCAGAAGAGCTATCTCTTCATCACTGCCATCCTCCATCTGACACTGGATAAGTTCCTGTGTCACATTTCTCAGCTCAATCATCCCAAGTACACGTTCCGCTGTCAAAGCTGGCAGTTCCACCGGATTCATCTTTGAGTTTTCCCGGTAATATACTTTCCCGTCTACATTTGTAAAACTGAAATTCCTTACCGCCGGGTCTGCCGGAATGGAACGGTCTGTTTCTGTCAGTTCAAAATCGTCCAGTGTATTCTCCGTAATCTCTCCCTGTATATGGCTTATCGCCTCTTTTAACTGTACCGCAAGTTCCATCCCTTCAATGGGTTTTACTGTCACTTCCTGTTTTCCGTACTGTGTACTTTCTACAGAAAGTTCCCCTAACACCATTTCCGGATGACGGACAAAGTAGGCATTCATCCTATATCCTTCCGGTGTTGTATCAAGCTGTACCCATTCCGGCTGTTCCAAAGATGCACAATCTCTTTTCTGGAGAAACAAAATATCTGACACCACATCTGTCCCTGCATTCTTTCGGAAAGCATTATCCGGCAGACGGATGGCTCCAAGTAAGTCAGCACGATTGGCAATATACTGACGGACAGCCGGGTTCTGCTTATCCAGTGTGCCGCTGGAAGTGACCACTGCCACAACACCGCCCGGACGAACAAGGTCAAGGGATTTTGCAATGAAATAATCGTGTATCATAAAATTGTGGCGGTCGTACTTTCGGTCAGCTACTTTATAGCTTCCAAATGGCACATTGCCAATCACACAGTCAAAGAAGCTGTCTGGGTACTGCGCCGTTTCAAATCCCTGCACAGAAATATTATTTTTCTGGTAAAGCTGTTTTGCTATCCTCCCTGAAATGCTGTCCAGTTCCACCCCATACATTTTCAAATCTTCCATGCTCTTTGGTACAAGTCCCATGAAATTTCCAACACCACAGGATGGTTCCAGTACGTTTCCTGATTCCAGCCCCATATTGGAAAGTGCTTCATACATGGCATGGATCACAACCGGAGATGTATAAAAAGCATTTAAGGTAGAAGCCCTCGCCGCCCGGTATTCTTCTGGAGACAGTTCTGAATATAATTCCGTAAATTCCCCTGCCCACTGATTGTTTCCTTCCTCAAACGCCTGTGAAAGTCCGCCCCATCCTACATAACGGGATAAAATTTCCTGTTCCTGCGGAGTTGCCAGACGGTTTTCAAGTTCCAGTTCATGCAGTAACTTCACCGCTTCCATATTGGCACGAAATTTCTGCTTCGGTCCGCCTTCCCCCAAGTGTTCATCCGTAATACGGAAATTAATCAGTTCCGGTCTGATGGTTTCCTGTGCTGTGTCCGCATGTTCCACTGCTTCCGCCTTTTGCTGTTTTGTCGGCTCCTGAAATGGGATTTCCTCTGCTTTTTCTGTCCCTTCTACTGTCTCCGGTACAACTTTCTCCTGCTCTGCTTCTTTCTCTAATGGCTCTTTTTTTTCTTCTTTATCCTGTATATCAGATTCCATCCAATCAAACAAAGACAACTGCTTTCCATTTTCCACCGCTGTTTCCTGCACACGTTCCGGGAAGATGGTATACGTCCCCTCCACATATCCATGTAAGTCCACAAGGAACTGTACCTTTGCTTCATAGCCTTCAAAATCCAGTGGTAAGGATGCAAGGGCGGCATCCATCTTTTCCACTAATTCTGCTGCTGTTTCCGTATCTTCCAGTGCTGCAGCCAGTTCAATTCTTGCGTCATCATGGAAAAAATCATCTGTAAACGGACGTTCTGTTTCTTTTGGCAGACGGGCATAAAAACTAAGGATACGGTTTACCATCTGTTCCCGTTCGTATCCCGGCATTCTGGAATAATCTGCAGCTTTTAGAAATTTATCATTTTCAATCAGATACGTTACCCTCTTCGCTACCTGCGGCCATTTCAATAGTACCTGCGTATCCGGGTTTCCAAAACTTCCCCTCGCCAGCTTTAATCCTTTTCCGTTATAGTCCGCATGAGAATCATCCGCACCGTCAAGTGCATGACTGCATCCGCCTGTCCCGTACCGTTCCTTTAAAAAATCTGCCATTTCCTTTTCCGTTTTATTCTGGAGATAAAAAGCATAGGTACTCAACCTTCCATCTGAATAGGAACCGCCACGGGCAAGAAACGAATCTATCTCATCCTGTGTAATAAACAGCGGATGTTCCTCCCATGCAAATCCGTCTCTTGCGCCAAATGGCACTGCCTCTTTTGCAAATTTTTTAAACTGTGCCGATACCTTATCCGGACGGTAGAAATGAAAACGCATGATGTCTTTGTCCTCCGCATAGGCCAATGCTGCGCCCTCCAGGCGCTCGTTTATTTCCGACAGATATTCCGGCTGTGCCAGCAGTTCACTGAGGTTTTTTACCGTATCCGGGAATCCATGATGAAAAATCTCTGTGTCACCAAACACAATCTCTGCTACGCCTTCCGCCATATCGTGTTTCATGTATGCCAATACTGTCGCATGTTCTTCCAAAGCATTCAAACGTGCCGCATCCAGCACCACCTGGGGAGCGTATTCCCCCTGACGCAAAAGCTGGTGGATACGCCCGCTTACCTCTTCCCATGAAAGAAATACCTTATCCAAAATCCTGTCCGTTACCGTATGCCCCACTGCAACCTGCATTCCCAGCTCATCAAACCAGACGGAATACTCTGTACCGTCAATGACAAGTCCCTTTCCGCCTGTTCCATATTCCCGGCGTACAAATTCTGTATATTCCTCCGGTGTCTGCTCAATCATAAAATTATAGATGATACGAAGCTGGCTTCCTTCCCGGTTGCCGCCCACACGCAGCACTTCATCCACCACATCCGGGGATATGGAAATCTCCCCGGCATATAATGCAGCCATACGTTCCTCAATCTCCCGTATCTGTTCCTTTGCAGTCGGAAGTGCAGGCAAAGAAAAAGCAGAGGCTTCTATCTCCTCTGCTTCACTCAAATCCTGTTCTGTTGTTTCTTCACTTAACTGTATACCAATTCCGTCAAGATGCTCTCCTCCGCCATCGCTGTCAGGCTGTTCATATGGGCTGTCCATGCCATCGGATCGCTCTCCTTCTCCGGAGCCGGATAACGTTCCAGCAGCCCTTTCATCAGTACTTCCATTCTCTCCTGCGCTGCCTTCTCGGTCTGTGCCAGATGATTCTCCAGTTTCCCGGTCAGCATCATACTCTGATACCAGTTCTTCCGATGTTCCTTCAGAAATGTCTTCCGAAGCATCCCGTATTTCCCGATTGCCACTGTCTCCTCTTTGATTATCAGGTTCGGAAACAGATAATCTCCCTTTCTGTGATAGGTCAGTTCCATGTTCTATCTCTCCTTTGCTCTTACTTTTGCGAATTAACGTGTTAAATTCATTATAGCCGATGTAGTTTTGATCTGCAACCGTTTTTTCCTGTTCTTCCATTTGGATTTTTCGTATGGTTTTCCCAATATCCATAAGTATAGGCTCCACAAGCTGACTGACTGCATTTCCAAGAAATGATAAAACCGAAAGTCGGTTAAAATCCGTAATCCCGAAAAAATGTTCCTCCTCCAGATATTCCATTGGGTCAATACCACATCGGCGTGATAAAATATAAAAAGCACTGTTTGAATACAGTTCCCGGAACATGACACGGATACTGTCCTCGTCCAGTCCATACAGGAAACTGTCCTCAATCTCATACTGCAGCCCCTCCATCGCTTCCTCCAGATTCTCCTCTGCCATATAAGAAGCTACTGCCATCAGTGCATTGGAAAGGCTTTCCGTATCTCCCCCTTCAAGCCCATAGGCATCTGCCAGATGGTCTAGCACCGCCTCCTCCTGTTCTTTCTGGAGCTGCCACAAATTCGGTGTCCTTCCGCCTTTTACCATGTGTGTGTCTGAAACATCAAATACATAACGAAGCTGCCGTCTCGGTCCTGTGTCATCTATCAGGGCGATTCCTTTCGCCCCACGATTTACCCATCGACCCATCCTCTGATTCCATGCTTCCAGTGACACACAGGCGGTTGCATCCGGACGCTGGGCATGGATCAGAAGTGTATCCGAGAACGGATAGCGGTACAGCTTTGCCGCCGTATCCAGATACTTCATCCAATCCTTCGGTGAACTGCTCACATCCTTTGCCGTGTATTCCGCCAGTCCCCTTATCTCCTGCAATCTTGCCATGATAATCCACCTCTTTCTTTTCTATTCCATTTCCATGCTTACACTTTTCCTTTGTATTTTCTGCCTCTTTTTTTAGGAAACTCCATCTGGAAAGCCACCCTTCCCTCACTGGTATCCAACAATAAATCCGCAGAAAATAATTTTCCTGTTTTACGGGAATAAAAATCATCTGCATGGGTACGCCCACCTGTCAAAAGCTCCACTGCCATCTTTTTGTCAAGCTGTTTTCTCATACCGGAAAGATAATGGTTTTCTTTCCACAAGGCAAAGGAACACTCCCGGCTGGAACAGTAAAAATTCTGTTTTCCCTCATATACCGGGCTGCCGCAAAGCGGGCAGATGCCAATCTGTTCCCTCGGATGGAATCGCTGCAGTTCTTCCTCCGGTATTTCTTTACATCCCTCCATGACAGTTTTTACAAGTTCTGTAACCCCTTCCAGAAACTCTTTGCCATCAAGCTGCCCTCTTTCTATCAAAAGCAGGCGGTTCTCCCATTCTGCTGTCATGGCGGCAGATTTCAGATACGTTGGAATCACTGCCGTCAATGCTTTTCCATCCACTGTTGGAAGTATCTGTTTTCCTTTGCGGAGGGCATAACCGGAAGACACCAGCTTTTCGATAACAGCAGCTCTTGTGGCAGGTGTGCCAAGCCCTTTTTTCTCTGTTTCTGCATCAAACTCTTTGTTTCCTGCAGTCTCCATTGCCATTAACAGAGTATCTTCCGTAAATGCTTTCGGAGGTGATGTAAAATGTCTGTCTGCCTCCGCCTGTATACGGGAAAACTCCATCCCCTCCTGTAGATTCTCTTCCAATAATTCCTCTTTATTTGTATCCGTTTCTTCCTCTCCTGATTTTTTCAGGGATGCCCTAAACCCGGTGGCAATTTTCCAAAATCCAGGTTCTGTCATACGCTTTCCTTTTGCCATAAATTCATGTCCCGCACACTGTACCGTAATCTGTGTTTCTTCATATGTACATTCTTTGGAAACTGCCTGAGCAAGACGCTGTCCGATCATACAATATAGGTTCCTCTGTTTTTCCGTAAGCTGTGAGAATCCTTTTTTGACCGATTCCTTTGTAGGAAGCAGTGCATGGTGGTCAGAAACCTTGTCATTATTGATAATTCTGCCTACATCGTATCCCATATTCCCCTCTAAAAAGGGCAGTATCTCCGGCAGCACCTCCAAGAGTTCCATCGTTGACTGTTCCATATCTTCCGTAATATACTGGCTGTCTGTACGGGGATAAGTTACCAGCTTGTCCTCATAAAGTTCCTGAAGCTCCTGTAATGTTTCCTGTGCTGTGTACCCAAAGAATCGGTTTGCCTCCCTCTGTAATGTCGTAAGGTCATAGAGTTTCGGCGGCATCGTTTTCTTCTGCTTCTTTTCTACCTTTACAATTACCGCCTTTTCTCCCTGACAGCTCTCTGCCAGTCTCCTTGCTTCTGTCTCTTCCTTAAAATTTTCAGATACCGCAGTAAATCCATCTCCTGTAAGCGTAACTTTGTAAAAAGGTTCTTTTACAAAAGTATCTATTTTTTCCTGCCGTTCCACCAGCATGGCAAGCGTTGGCGTCTGGACTCTTCCGATCACCAGACGTTTATAATATTTCGTTGTAAAGGCTCTGGTTGCATTCATGCCGATAAGCCAGTCCGCCTTTGCCCTGCACACAGCAGCTTCACAGAGATTCCCATACTCCCTGCCGTCCTTTAAATGAGCAAATCCGTCACGAACTGCACCATCCTCCATCGAACTGATCCACAGTCTTTTTACGGGAAGCCTGCTTCCGGACAAGTCATAAACACGCTTAAAAATCAGTTCCCCTTCCCTTCCGGCATCACAGGCATTCACCACATACTCTAAATCCGGACGGTTCAGCAGTTTTTTCAATACCTCAAATTGTTTTTTCTTATCCCTTGCCACCGCAAGCTGCCAATGTTCCGGTAAAATAGGAAGCTGTGAAAACTCCCATTTCTCATAGCGGCTGTCATATACCTCCGGGGACACGTATTCCGCCAGATGTCCGAGACACCAGCTAACGATACAGTCTGCACCTGACAGATAACCATCCTGTCTTTTTCCTGCTCCCAATACTTTCGCCAATGTCTGAGATACACTGGGTTTCTCTCCAATCACTAAATACATTCCATTCTCCTTTCCAAAAAAGGACAGCCGTTTTCTTTTCGGCTGCCCTTTTCCTATCCATCCTTAACTTTGTTTTTTATTCTTCTGTGTCATCCTCGTCCATGTGGTTTTCAGAATCTTCGTTGATGTAATCTCCTTCATAAAATTCCAAATCCTCATCTCCGGCATCCTCTTCCTCTTTTTTAGGCTTTACAACCTTAAAATAATAAACACCACCGCATCCTGCTACGGCAAGCAGCGCAATGGCAAGCAACGCCCCGGTATTAGTCTCTTTACTTTCTTTTTCCGGCTCCTTTTCCGTTTCCTCAACTGCAGGTTTTGTCTCCGGCTGTGGTGTAATGACTGTTGGCTGTTCTGTTTCCTGTTTCTTTGTTTCCGTAACAAACTCTGCCAGATCATCCTCATCAATCATGGAAAGCATATATACGTTTTCTTTGTTACTGGAACGGTCCAACACAAGAAAAAACGTATTGCCGTTCTTTGTCTGTACCGTAAGGAACTCTTTTGTGCTGTCCCCTGATTTATCATCTGCCAGACTTCCGTTCCCCGGAACAGAAAAAGGTGTTTCCTCTGTCTTCGGCGGTTCTTCCTCCTGTACTGGCGTCTCTGTTGGCGCAGGTGCTTCCACCGCCTGCTGAGCCGCTTCATCCGTAAAGGCAAAGGCAGTCGTGGCAGGCAAGACCATCCCTGCCGCCACTGTAAACGCTGCCAGCCACTTTTTAATTTTCATTCTCACGATGTTCATCCTCCTTTTCTTCTGCCCTATGTCCCGGCAGTTTTCTTTCTTCTGCAATATCCTTCCAATCCTCTTCTTTTTTTGTATCCGGCACAGTAGTTTCTTCCGTCAGATACGGAAAAACAGCCGTTCCATTCTGGATTTTGTCCAATACTACCAGAAGTTCCCGGCTGTTTAATTTCATGGAACGGATACTTTTAATAATCTCCGCATCCTCCAACTGCTTTTTTCGGATATTCAGTTCCCTTAAATGTTCCTGCCACTCGGTAATTCTTTCCTCTGTTTTCTGGATTTCATCCAGAACCTTTTTTAATTTCATATTCACTTTCTTAACCTCCTACTGGATTCTTCCAAACGCCATGAAATGTTCCTGCCAATATGCAGAACTGATATTCGCATACTGGATGGGATTGCCGCAGTGGATCATCATGTTGTCTCCTACATAGATTCCCACATGACTGGCTCCCGGCGTATTGTAAGTACCCTGAAAGAAAATCAGATCTCCCGGTTTTGCTTCGGACGGCGATACATATGCACAGCAGGAACGAAGCCCGTCTGCCGTCTGCCTTCCTACATTCCAGCCGTTTCCGCAGTTATTGATTACCCAACTGACAAATCCGGAACAGTCAAAACTGGTACTGGGCGAAGCGCCGCCCCACACATACGGGTATCCCAGATATTTTTCTGCTTCATGGATCATGTTTGCAAATTTTTCATCTGACAATGCCTCTGCCGGAATTTCATAGCCAAAACCACCGGAACCTCCGCCACTGGGCAGCGTATTTACATCAAACAGATAATCACGGTTCCCATATGTCAGATTGTAATAATCATACCGCTGTTCTTCCTCGTCATTCATTCTGTTTCTGAGCACAGTATCCAGATTATGGTTTGTCAGCACTGTTTCCAGCCTGTTTACCTCTCTGGTACTGGTCACTTCCACTTCCTGACTTCCATTGTCATCTGCTATGTATGCTTCCCATGTCTGATGTCCGTGTGCAGAAGCGGCTGCATGGTCTCCATAATAAACATCGAACTGCACCCCGTACTGGTCAAAAGCGCCTGTATCTTCTACAACATACTCCACACCATTCATCACAATCTTCGTGCCCAGAGGTACAAAAGGATTGGAAGCGTCTACCGCAATCGTGTGGTTTGCCTGCGGCATGGCTCCGCTGGCTGTCGATCCGCCGGACCAGACGCCGCAGCAGATCGGACAGTTGCAATATCCACTGGTTACTACCTGTCCCAGTGATTCCCCAACCCGTACCGTCTGTGTTTCTGTCACTGTTTCACGCACACTCTCCGTATGTATGCTGTACTGTTCCCGGAAGATTTCTTCAATCTCCGAAGCCACCTGTGCATATGTAAAATCCCCGTATTTAACTGTCAGGTAGGAGATAAGGTGGTATGGATTATGGCTGATTTCGTCTACCTGATAGCGGTATTCCTCATATTCTGGATGTGTGGCTTCCATGCTGTTAATCTGATTATTCAATGCCGCTTCAAGCTGTGCATAAGCATTTTCTGCCGCATAAATATCTTCATCCTCGCTGGCATAGGTGGTAGAAATAATTGTGGTACTGCCGCCCTGAATGCTGGCGCTGCAGCTGCTGAGTGAGGCTGCCATCACTGCGAACAACAATACGCAGACACCTATACCTGCGAAAATTGCCCGGTTCCTGCAAAGAATCTCCTGCAGTACCTTCTTTGCTTTGACCGCAATGGTTTCTGTAACCCGGATGGTATCCTCCGTTGCTTTTTTCCCTTCCTTCGCCGCAGCATAAGCCTGTTTGTAACGCCTTTTCTGCCAGAAGCGTAAAATAGCATTCTTCTTTGACTGTTCCACCTCGGCAGCGTGTTTCCCCACTTCTTTTCCGCTTTTTTTCATCGCCTCAAACTGCAGGCGGCCCGCTTCCGCTGTTTTTTCTGCCTGCCGTTCCGTGTGCAGGGATTCCTGCAGTCTGCGGCTTGACCGGGAAACGGCATATCGGACAGTCTTTTCTCCCAACAGTTCCGCTTTATGTGCCCCTTCCACTGCCGCATTTTCCTGTTCTGCTTCGTGACTCTTCCCATGAACATAAGCAGATGCAGCAACAGTACCTGCTGAAACAGCCTTCTTTGCCATCCCAATTCCGGCTCCCTGTATCATCCCGCTGCTTTCATCCCCAAAAGAAAGTCTTCCTGCCTGTTTCTTCTGTTCTTTATGGAGCTGTTCCCGCTTTATCTTTCCCTTGATTTCCTCACGGAACCCTTCCATCGACTGCTCCGCTGTTTCCTGGTTCTTACGAAAACGGGAAGATTCTTTTTCTTTCTGAGCCGTCTGTTTTTCTTCTGCCGTTTTTTCTGCCCTTTCTCTTCGGACATAGGACTGCACCTGCTGTTTTTTTCGGCTATGGCTTGTCCATGCAGCAGCTTCTGCATATTCCCTCGCCCCGGACGGATGCCCCCTGATACTTTCCACACGGGAAGAATAATCAGACAAACGTTCCCCTGTATTGCTGTCTGCTTCCTCTATTTCTTCCTGCCATCTGGCACTCTCCGATTCCGGTATCCGCATTTTTCTGGAAGCCGCCCGTTTTTTTCCACTTTCCTCCATGTCCTGCCCGACTGTTTCCGCAGCTTCTGTTCTGCCTGCTTTTTCCGAATACAGCTTCTTTTTCGCAGACTTCGTATCTTCCGCCCTTTCTCCCCGCTTTGAAAAATCTTCCATATCCTCTGCCTGTGTTGCGCAGAAAAAATCATCTGTTTCCCGGTTACTTACCCGGATGGATTTTCTGCTGTGCAGATTTTCCTCCTTCAGTCCATCCCGGCTCATTTTCTTTACGGTTTTGTCTCTTGCCCTGTACTCATGCTCCTGCATGATTTCTCATCTCCTTACATATATGGCTGTGCATACTCTTCCCATTTTTCCAGTGTCGCATCTGCCATTTTCGGAATGGAGGCAGCAAATTTCCATGCCTCCGGCGGCAGGGGATTTCCATGAAGCATCAGAAGATGCAGCATAGAACTCTGCATGTCCACCAGTGCCGCAAGATAAATCAAATCCTCCGGCATATGGGAAAAGACCTCTTCTCCATTGCTGTCTTTTCCATTCTCCAAAAGCATTTGCAATTCTTTTGGTATATCTTCTCTTTTTACTTTTACGGTGTGAACCATTATTTTGTTATCTCCTTTTCTGCTATTTTCTTTGCCACTACAACCAGCCTTCCGTTTTCCTGCGAATATTCACAAGTGGAAAGTGTCAGCAGCTTCTCTCCATAATCTGCCGTAATCCCGGTATCATAAAATGACCGTTCCTTTACAGCTTCTATAAATGTTTCATATGACTTTCTGTTTTCCGCTTTCGTGAACGTATAATAGGCAAAATCACTTCCCGTATAAACCGGAGTGGAAAAGACTGCAAACACCTGATATTTTTCTTCCCCCTGCAGCGTATTGAAAAAAATAAAAGGATGCTCTTTAAAGAACTTCCTCTCACGATACCCTTCCAATGCGGCAAACATCTTTCCGCTGTTCATGTGGTGTCCATAGATGATCAGATTGTCGCAATCTTTCAGGGAACAGTTTTCTGAAAGAAACAAGCTTCCATTTGCAGAGTATTCTCTGAAAAAATCCCGTTTCAGATAATAATTCACTTCTTCCGGATGGTACATAACGGGGTAGTCAATAAGCGTATCCGGTATCGTCAGCCAGCCGATACAATCCTTGTTTTTTTCATGAAGGGCAAGAAGCCCCTCATGGATGAGGTTCTGCTCTTCTTCATCCTGTCGGGGCTTCTCTTTTGTTTCTTCTTTTTGGTTTTCATAAATTTCTTTTAACTGTTCCTGTAAAATATCCGCTTTTTCTTCCTGTTTTGCATAGTCTGCGAGGAAGTGTCCGCTGATTCCCAATAATGCCAGTGACAGAAAACAAAGCAGATAGGCTGCCCATTTTCTCATACGCATCCTTCTCCGATTTTTTTGTCTCCTGACACCTTTTTTATCCGTTCTTCCGCCAGCCTGCAGTATTCCTCGTTCAATTCAATCCCGATATACTGTCGGTTTAACCCTTTTGCCACAGCCCCGGTTGTCCCGCTTCCCATAAACGGATCAAGGACAATCCCCTGTTTTGGGCATCCCGCAAGGATACAGGTTTCCGCCAAACGTGGCGGAAATGCTGCAAAATGTGCCCCTTTATATGGAACGGTATTGATATTCCACACATCCCGCTTATTCCTTAAAGGGTTGATTTCTGTTTTTCCATACCTGCAGGGATTGTTGATCTGCTGTCTGGACATCTGCCCCGGTATGCCGTCCGCATATTTTGTGTTTTCCTTTCTCCCATAGCGGTAACGGATGGCGGTACTTAAAGCAATCGGCTCGGCAACGGCAAGATTGTCGTAAAAATATTTCCCGGACTTTGTAAGCAGGAAGATATGTTCATAACATCGGCTCGGTCGGTCTTTTGCACTCTCCGGCATGGGATTATCCTTCTGCCAGATAATATCACTGCGAAGAAACCAGCCCTCTTTTCTCAGGGTAAGTGCCAGCAGCCACGGAAGTCCCATCAATTCTTTTGGCTTGCAGCCGGACAACCCATGATAGGATTTCCGGCTGTAGCAGTCTGCTATATTAAGCCAGAACGTACCATCTGACCGCAGGACTCTTTTTAATTCACAAAACACAGAAACCAAATGTCCGATATATTCCTCCGGTGCGCCTTCCCTGCCAATCTGGTTTTCCTTTCCATAATCCCGTAAAGCATAATACGGCGGAGAAGTCACACAACAATGGATACTTTCATCCGGCAGACTTTTAGCACCTCCAGACAGTCCCCATTGATAATCGTATCCGTTTTTAACATTCTGCTTTTCCCGCCTTTTCTCCTGTTCCTTCCAAATCCGAAGGTTTGGTTGTCATCAAAGCATACAGACGCAGGGATTTATCAAACTTATCCTTAAACGGGATAATGGTACTGCCATAAAAAATCAATCCCTCTCCCTCGCCGCTGTTGGTCACATAGGAAAGCTGGTGGGGCGAAATGTTCAACTGCTTCGCCAAAATCTGCCTGTCCCCTGCCGCCTGGTTGAGCATATAGATGAAGTCCGAGTTTTCAAATATGTTTTCGATTTCCCGGCTGGCAAGCAAATCCTTGATATTCTGCGTGATTCCTGTCGGGATACCGCCCCATTTACGGAAACGCTTCCAAATCTCCACGGAATAAGCCGCCGTCTGTTCCTCCTTCAGAAGCAGATGGAACTCATCAATATAGTATCTGGTAGATTTATGCAGCGCCCGGTTGACCGTCACACGGTTCCACACCTGATCCTGCACGATCAGCATCCCAAGCTTTTTAAGCTGTTTTCCCAAATCCTTAATATCAAAACAGACAATCCGGTTATTCAGTTCCACGTTGGTACGGTGGTTGAACACCTTTAAGGAACCGTTGACATAGATTTCCAATGCTGTCGCAATCCTCTGTGCCTGAACCTCTTTCTGTTCCCGCAGGCATTGGTACAAATCTCCCAATACAGGCATATTCTCCGGCACAGGGTTTTCAAAATATTTCTGGTATACAATCGGCAAGCATCGGTCAATGACAGACTTTTCTTCTGCTTCAATACCATTTCTGGAACCCATAATCAGCTCACACAAGGACAGAATGAAATCACTCTTAAAGCCCAGCGGGTTATCATCATCAGAATAATCCAGGTTGATGTCCATTGGATTGATGTAATCGTGACTGGTAGGCGAGATATGGATAACCTGCCCTCCAAGTGCGTTGACAAGGGGATAGTATTCTCCTTCCGGATCTCCGATAATAATGTCATCCTGCGTGACAAAAAAAGCATTGGTAATTTCCCTTTTGGCAGAAAAAGATTTTCCGGAACCGGGCGTACCAAGAATCAGTCCGTTAGGATTTTTCAGTTTCTTCCTGTCCACCATGATCATGTTGTTGGAAAGGGCGTTCAAACCGTAATACAAAGATTCTCCCGCCATGAACAATTCCTGTGTGGTAAATGGCACAAAAATAGCAGTGGATGTAGTTGTCAGCGCTCTCTTAATCGGAATCAGATTCAATCCCAACGGAACACTGCTCATCAATCCCTGCTCCTGCATATAGTCCAATCTTCTTAATGAACAATTATATTTCTGTGCAATCCCTCCTGTCTGGAACACCGCATTATCAAGTTCCTGCTTTGTCTTTGCCGTATTTAAAAACAATACCGTCACAAGGAACATCCTTTCATTTCTGGACTGCAAATCTTCCAAAAGACGCTTCGCTTCCCCGCCATACGTGTTCAAATCTGACGGAATGATGTCCATATCGTACCCTGAACGTACTGCTTTTTTCTGTTCTTCTATCTTCATGCGGTTAATATCCGTCACTTTACTTTTTACCAGCTTAATCGCTTTCATCTGATCCAGAGACTGGATATGAAGATTTACAATCAGATTTCTGTCCATATCCAAAAACTCTGCCAGCATCTTATCTGTCAGCTCCGGTGCAAGTATCTGTAAATAAGATGCTGCACCGATGGTATTTCCCATCTGAAAGGTCTTTCCGTCCCGGAACACAAAACTGGTAGGTGCAATAAAGTCTTTTGTCCCCATTCCGCTTCGCAGTACCCTGTCATAAGAGAACTGGAACGGCACTTTTTCTTCCGGGTTAAAGGTTTCATAGAGAATCTGAAGCCGTTCCTCCCCGGACAGCGGATAAGCCGACACTCCGAGAACCTTGAAGTTATTTAAAATATCCGCTTCGATACGTTCCAGCTTCGGCTTTGCTTCCCGGATGTTCTCCGCCTTAATTCCAAATGTAATGTATTTCGTCCGTACCAGGCCATTATTTCCTTTTGCCAGCTGATTTTTTAACATCTGTGCATACTCCATACGCACATCGTCAAATGCGTCATTCTGCGGTCTGATCTGAATAGCGGATTCAAATTCTTTCATACTGCTGTGATGGTTGATAAAGGACACCTGAAAATGGATACTGCTGTCAAAATAATTGAGGAAGTCACACCAGTTTTCAAAAATGGCATTCTTATCTTCGTTCTGTGCCAACTGGTAGTTAATGTCATAAAATCGGATGGTTTTGGAATAATATTTCTCCTGTACCCGGCAGATACCGTCCTTTGCCATTTCCCGGTATGGTATGGATTTCTGTGCCGAAAGACGCTTCTCCTTTTCCTTTTTCAATTCTGCTTTTGAAGGTTTCTTCTCCACAATCTTCTGTGATCCGACTGTATTTCGTCCCTTTCTTTTTCTCCCCGGTTTCTCGGATGCCGCAGAATAATTTACCGTTTTATGCTTTTTCTTTTTTTCCTTTTTTAAAGCGGCTCTTTCTTCTTTTGCTGCCAGCTTTGCTTCTTTTTTAGCTGCCTTTTTCTCTGCTTTTTCCTGCTCTCTGCGCAGCTTCTCATTCATTTTTTCTGCTTTTTTCATAGCCCTTTTTTCACGCCTGGTAAGTTTTCTGGGTGGTTTTCTCCTGCCCCTTCTGCGTTCCAGAGCTTCATAACCGGACACCACAGGCTGTCCCCTTACAAGGCCTGCCATTTTTTCTGTATCATAGGCTTCTGCCTCTCCATAATCCGGATATTCCTCGTCCGCATCATCCAGCCAGCCTCTTTCATAGGCTTCCTGCCTTTTGATATGAGACTGGTACGCCTGTCTATCATTTCCTTTTCTTTTTCTCTGCATGTCCGCTTCCTCCTCTCTTTCTTTTCTCAGTCGTTACTGTTTCCTGTATTTCGTACAGATTCTCAATCTCATACCTGCGGATGGCAGGATACCGCAGTTTTACATGAATGACATTTAAGAGAATCTTTTCCAAAGGCAGGCCGTCCTTTTCATACATGGCAAACATAAATGCCGGAAGCATAAGAATGACCATACCTGTTGCCGCATTGCTTGTTCCAATCCATTCCCTTGTCAGAAAATAAAATGGAAGCCCCACAGCCGCCGCAATCACCAGACAGATAAGCTGCCGTTTCGTGAGGTTTAAAACAACCTTATTTTTTACCTTTGTCAAATCTTTGGGTACTGATACAAATGCCACGATTACCATCTCCTTTCCCTGCATTTTCTAAAATCCGGGACGATGCAGAACCTTCAACTTCATTTCCCCACACATCCCATCCGGATGTTTTCTGCCTTGCAAACAGTTCAATTCTCGGCAGTTCTCCAAATAATTCCACAATCCTCTTCCGGACTTCATCCGGCTTTTTACTGTGCTGTTCCAATGGGCTTATGATAAGCTGAGAGATACTTTTCGATATCCGCTTTGGATGTCCCTTAATCCCAAGCAGACAGATTTCCACATTGGAACGTGTCCAATAGCCCATCCCGAAAAAGAATCCTTTTCCGGATTTATTCTGTTTTACCCATGCAAACCCAAGTGTCTTATAGGTAAATCCCCATGCTTCAAAAAGTTTCATTGCATCCTGAAGCTGCGGAAATGTTACCCATAAAAACAAAGCACAGTCCTTTGCTGCAAGTTCTGCAACAGGAAGTCTGCATATTTCCTGAATACTCATAGTTGGATAGTGGTTTTCTGCCGCCCCCTGTCCCCGGTTCATGTCATATCTCCAGGGCGGATCAGCATAAATAATGTTATATTTTTTCTCCATTGTTTCCTTAGTGTGCATTGAAAATAGAGCGTGACAGGTTTCCGGTTTTCATCAGACTAAAGCAGAGAATGACCGTATATGCCGCCACTCCAAACAATGCTGAATGCATATTGTCTGAAATCTGGATAGTGGATACAAGCACCGCATAAATGCCTACACACACCATCATAAAAAATCCCTGAAATCCGAGTGCCAGAAGCCCCCGGAAATAATTTGTTCCTACCTGCCCCCATTCCCGGTTGGACATGGTTGCAAACGGAATCGGTGCAATCGAAGTATAGAGGTAAATTTCTATCATCCTTCCAAACAGGATGACGGTAATCAGTACAGACATCACCTTCATGCACAGGCTGACCACCATCGTCTCCAGTGCCAGTGTGACCAATTCCCCTATTTCCATAGACTCCATTGCCGTATTCATGGCTTCAATCATGGAATCTACGTTAATAGCTGTTTGCGAATTGATAGAGCCGCCTGCGGCATTTACTACATGCTGTCCCACATCAAAGACTGCCATCGCAATCGTGAAGGTATTGCTGACAAGATAAACTGCCACCCACATCTTGAAAAAATACTTGAAAAACATCCAAGTATCTATCTCGTGCATATTATTTTTCTCTGTCAGCATGGTAATCAGTTCATAACACAGGACAAATGTAATAATCACGCCTGCAATCGGCACAATGACCGAATTGGAAAGATTCTGTATCAGACTGAAAATACTTCCATTCCAGCCTTGCGGGGTTTGTCCGACCTGCGCAGCGATTTCTCCTGTCTTTTCATTGACATCGGTAAACATGGTTGTCAGGTTGGACGTGACCATCCCCGTCAAAAGCTCCCTCATCCATTCCTCGATTGCTTCAAAAATGCCATCGAACATGGGTGGTTCTCCTTTCCTCTATGCTTAAAACAGTCCTCCCAGAAGCGGGATAAGCTGTGTTCCGATTAACACAACCCCTCCTCCGGCCATAAGCTGTTTTATCCCCAATTAGGTGTAAAACTCTGCTCGATGGCGGGCGGCGGCGTACAAAAAATCTATATGGTGTTTTTAAGAGAACCGTCCCGGCGGGACAGGTCAGGCAGTGACCTGTTCCACCTCTGGGATAGGTTTGAGATTAAAATGAATTTCGATAGAAATGTGTCTTGGTTTATCTTCGTCAATGCGTTCATGCACAACGATTTCTTTGATTAAGCGGTTAAGGGTGGCTGCGTCCAGCTCTGTGATGTTGGCATATTCCTGAATGGCTTCCACCCACTGCTTTGCGTCATTGGCAAGCTGAACTTCATCGGACAGCCGCTTTCTGCCCTCGGACACTTTTGCTTTAAGCTCAGTCTGCTCGGTCTGTGTCTTTTCCAGCATGGTGTTGAAGTTCTGCTCACTGATACGCCCTGCAATCATATCCTCATAAAGCCGCATGACCATTTTGTCCAGAACCTCAATCCGTTCCTCGTCCCTTGTGAGAGAGCGTTCCATTGCTTCCCGCTGTTCCCGCTGCTCGGCTTCACAGGTATTGGTTAGGCGGTCGGCAACCGCTTCCCCGTTCATCAGGGCAGCTCTGGCACATTCCCTGATTTTCCGCAGCACATGGCTGTAAAGGGTGTCATAGTCAATCCGGTGCTGGGTGCAGTGGTTCTTTCCAAAGGCATTGTAGGTCTTGCAGGAATAAATCTGCTGGGGATGTTTTGCGTTTGTGTAGCGTATCGTCAGCGACTTCCCACACTCGCCGCATTTTATCAATCCGGCAAACAGGCTGATTTCATTGGTCTGCCCCGGACGATGGCGGGATTTCAGCTTGTTCTGCACAATGTCAAAGCTCATGCGATCAATCAGCGGTTCATGCTGTCCCTCCACCACAATCCAGTCCTCCGGCTTCTTTTCCCCAATCGTGCCGATTTTGAAGCGGTAGTCTTTTTTCTGGGAAGCAATCGCCCCGGTGTAGACGGGATTCATCAAAAGGTCTTTGATAACGGAGAAGTCCCACATATACCGTCCGTTTTCCGGGTCTTTCTTTTCCCATTTGGTGCGAGTATTGCGAAGCCCCCGTTCCCGGTTCCACCATGTAGGGCAGGGGATTTTTTCTTCCTCCAGCCGTCTGCGGATATAGTTCGGACCATGACCGTTCAGGGCATATCCGAAAATCAGCCGCACAATCGGGGCGGTTTCCTCGTCAATGAGCAGATGGTTTTTGTCCTCCGGGTCTTTCCGATACCCAAACGGGGCAAGACACCCGGTAAACTGTCCTTTCTGCGCTTTCAGAAGATAAGAGGAATGGACTTTCTTGGAAATATCCTTGCTGTACATCTCGTTCAGGATATTTTTGAACGGGGCAATGTCGTTGTTATCCCGCAGGGTGTCGATACCGTCATTCATGGCGATATAGCGGACACCGTTTCTTGGGAAAAAGTCCTCAATCAAATGCCCAGTTTGCAGATAGTTCCGCCCCAGTCGGCTGAGGTCTTTCGTGATGACAAGGTTGATTTGCCTGCGCTCAATGGCTCTCAACATTCTCTGTAAATCAGGACGCTCCATATTAAGACCTGTGAAGCCATCGTCCTGATAGACTTCCACAACCTCCCATCCCTGCTTTTCGCAGTATTTTTCCAGCATATCACGCTGGTTTGCGATACTGGCACTTTCGCCTTGCAGGTCATCGTCCTTTGACAGCCTGCAATAGACCGCTGCACGATAGCCCCCAGCAAGTGCCGAACCGATTGTTCTGTATTCCATTTCGTTCATCATAGCCATTTACCCACACAATCCAGACGGTATCTGGCTCTTTTGAACCTCATCTTCATTATACTTCATATCTTTCTTTTTAGCAAGATATTCTTTTGCATTTGTCTTTCCATATTTCTGGGAAATCAGGCTGACGAATACATCGGTTGCGTCCAGTTCCCCATCAAACACCGTTGTAACATGAATCTCTGTTTTGTTTTTTGCCATAGGCAGTTATCCTCCATACATGAAAATAGCCAGACAGAGGGTGTCGGCAACGAAGTCCGGCAACGGGCTTCAAAAGACCTTGCAAACAATCTCAATCTGGCGATGGTTACTATTTATACTTTTCTTTTATTTTTCTGTTGTTTTGGTTGTTATAAAGGAGAAAAGCCCGGAAATAAGGGATTTTCCCCGGCAACCGGCTCGGCAACGGGATAGCAACAGGGGGTGCAACGGGCTGTCCTTTTCAGAATGGAAGCTCCATCTGTTCTGTGACCTCCACAAAACCGTCCATCGTTTTTTCAGACGGGTTGCCGGAGTCCGTTGCCGGGTTTTCACGCTCCCAGCCCTTTTGTCTGCCATATTCGGAAAACATTCTGGGGTTCGGGAAGTACCGCCAGCCGGTAATGCACTGGTTCATAATCTCGTTGATTTCCCGGATTTCCCATTGCTTCGGCTCGTCAAAGGCATGGTTCAAGGCTTCCTTGTAGAGCTGCTTGGAGCAGACCATGCTCCCGGTGTACCTATCAAGATACGCCTGTATCATTCCGGCTTTGGTGTCCTCCGGCATAAAATCCCGCTGGTGTTCTTTGAGATACCGCTGCATGTCGGGGCTGAAAGCCAGCTTGAACCTGCCGCTTCGGTAAATCTCCATCGCTTCCGCCCACATCTGCTCGATATAGGCTCTGGAAGCAACTTCGTCCTCCAAAATGTGAACCTCGGCTTGCTCCGGGTACACCATGACGGGGATAAAGCGGCGGTTGCCGGAACGGTCAAGGGGAAGAAAATCAAGGGCATTGGAAGTGCCGCCAAACACGCACTGACGGGGGCGGTCTGCCGGGTGGGTTTCATAGGGTATCTTGTAAACCTCTTTCTGCCGGCTTAAAAATGACTTGATTTCCTCAATGCTCTTGGCGTTGGCGGTTGCCATCATTTCCGACATTTCGATAATCCAGTGACCTTGCAGCTTGCGGTACACATTGTCATCGTCCAACTTCCGCAAATCATCGGAGAACCACTCGTCCCGGACTGCCAGCAGACGGAAGAAGGTGGACTTGCCAGCCCCCTGACCGCCTACCAGACAGAGCATGATTTCAAATTTGCATCCCGGCTGAAAGGCTCGTGAGATTGCACCCAGCAGGAACAGCTTCAACGCTTCATAGGTGTAATCGTCTGCGTCAGCCCCCAGAAAGTGCCGCAGGCAGAAACGGATTCGCTCTGTCCCGTCCCACACAAGGGTATTGAGATAGTCCCGGATGGGATGGTACTTGTTTTCATTCGCCACAATCCCGATGGCGTTATCAATCTTCTTCTCATTGGTAAGCCCGTAGGTTTCTTCCAGATAGAGAAGCAGATACTTCATGTCCGTATCGTTCAGGGCGGTGCTTTCCCTGTGGAAGCCGATGGGCTTTATGATGTCCTTGCGGTCGGTCAGGATGTTGTATGCGATAGCCCCGGAAAGCAGCGGGTCACGCTGGAATACGGTCAGGCAGTTCCGTATGCTCTGACGGACACCGCCTTTCTCGGTAGTTTCCAGCCCCGCCTTGATTTCCTCAATGTTCTGGGGTGGCTGCATGGCGTTCATGGTGTTTTTTAGTTCTTGCTGCGTTTGCGGCGGCAAGCTCTGCCATTCGTTGTTCAAGCTGTATCACATCCTTTCCGTAGTCCGTAATCAAAGCCGTTTTTTCCTCTGTTTCCCCGAACAGAAGCACATCCAGCAGATATTCCACTTGATCTTGCTTCTGTAAGGCTTCTATAAACCGGGGATGAAAGACTTCCTCCGGGGAGTGCGGGGCATATTCCTTTCTCCATGCCCGAAGCAGATGGAGATAATCGGCAAGGATACGGAAGCAGCGGTTCTTTGCTTCCTGAAACTGTTCCTCCGGGGATTTCTGCCGGGGCTTGGGCTTTTTTGCTTTTCCCGGCGGTTTCCATTCCTCATAGGAAAGCCCGAAGTCCTGTGCCAGCTGTACGGCGGCTTCTTTCTTTCCCAGCCCATACAGGGCGGCAGCAAAATCAATCACATCCCCATCCGCACCGCAGCCGAAGCAGTGGTAACGCCGATCCAGCTTCATGCTTGGGGTTTTATCATGATGGAACGGGCAGCAAGCCATCCCGTTCCGACCTATACGGATTCCATAATGCTCCGCAGCCTGTCTGGTTGTGACGGACTGCTTCACAGCTTCAAATACATTCAAATCTATCCCTCCTTGAAAATAAGAAAAGCACCTGACATTCTCTGATTGAAAATGGCAAGTGCCTGTTAAAGTTCCATATCCTGTTGTCTGTGTTTCTCCTGTGCCGGGGTGGTTCTTTGTGCTTTTTTCTCGTCAGTCTTATCCTGCAAGACTTCTTTGATAGGCTGTTTCTTGGGCGGCTCTTTGCTTTCCTCTGTGCCGGGGGTGGCTTTCCGTACCCAGTAGCGGATGTCCCGCAGCTTCTTCAAATCCTCCTGCACCTCTGTCAGCGGTACTTTCAGCTCTGCGATTTCGCTGAGAAGTTTTTCCTGCTCCTGTTGCAGCTCCTTTTGGGTGCTGTCCTTATCGTCCGGGTGCTTGGCAAGGTAGGCGGCGGCTTTCTCATACCGGGCAACCTCCGGGTGTTCCTGTTTGAATTTCTCCTTTGTTTTCTTGAAAAATATCTTCTGGTACTTCTCATAGACAGGCTTACATTCCTTGCAGTCTGTCCGGCTGGCAAGAATCCCGTCAATCACTTTGCTGCGGGCTTCCTTTGGCTTCATCTGATTGCGGTAATCGGCGGCTGATTTCCCGGAGGATTCCAGAAATGCTTCTAAGTCCTCCACAGTGGAAAGCCCCTTTTGCCGGAGATAGGACAGGGCTTCGCTGACTGCCTTTAAGTCCTGTGAAGTCCCCCGGTTCTGTCCAGCCCTCGTCCAGTCCTTCCGTTCTTCCTTTCGTATCTCCATGTACTTCATCAGCAGATTGGGAAGAAGTGTCGCTTCCTCCGCCGCTTTTTGTGCAAGCAGCTCTTTCCGTTTTTCTCCCAGCTCGGTAATCCAGCCTTTGAGGTTTTGGATAAGCTGCCGGATGGACTTCATCAGACTGTTGGCGGCTCTGATTTCCCGGTTCAGGTTTCCGATATTCGTCTGGATACCACGCTTTTCCATCTGCCGGACAGCAGCCCCCTCATGGACAGTGGGGACAATATCAAGCCCCTGTCTGGCATAGGAACGCAAGTCCACACGCTCCGGACGGTCATTGGCTTCCAGATAGCGGTTCTGGATGACCTCCCATTCATGCCGCCAGATTTCGCAATACTTCTGGTCGTTCCAATCCACCGTATCCTCCTTGTGGCTTTTCCATCTGCCGGACGGAAGTTTTATCCGTTCCCCGTTTTCGTCAAGGTCATAAACCTTGCGGCTCTTGGGAAGCCATTTTCCATGTTCGTCCATTGCCCTCATAGTGAGCATGATATGGGCGTGGGGATTGTGTCCCGGCGGATGGGGGTCATGGATTGCAAAATCAGCAATCATGCCTTTGGAAACAAACTGCTGCTCACAAAACTCCCGTACAAGGACAGCGTACTGGTCAGGCGGTATCTCTCTGGGGATGGTAAGCACCCACCGCCTTGCAAGCTGGGAGTTCCATTGCTTCTCCACCGCTTCGGCGGCGTTCCATAGGGTATTGCGGTCTGCATATTTCTGTGGGGCATTTGCCGGGAGCAGGATTTCATTGTGGACGATACCACGCTTTTCCGGATAGTGCTTCACTTGCTGGTCGTATTCACAGAACAGTTTTTCGCCACTCTGGTAAGCAGCGGCGGCAATCGCAGACTGCTGTTGGCTGCGCTGCACAATAGAAATTTCGTTGTGCGGACAGGGCATTTCGTGTCACTCCTTTCTGTGATTGGCGGATGGGGTGGCGTTTTGCCACCTCATTTTGGGTAGAGTAGGCGGATGAAATTTTCATCCGCCCCTCATCAAACCGTGCATGAGGTTCTCCCTCACACGGCTTTCC
>NZ_JBCOME010000038.1:0-42862 GCF_040924365.1 Ruminococcus sp. 1001136sp1_2201st1_G3_2201SCRN_220225
GCATGTCTCTATTGTATCATGCTTATGTGTATTTGGAATTTCTCATTTTGGCTTGTACTATTTATATTCTAGCACCATAGTTTTCTTCGCCACTTTGGAATTTTAACAGTTCATCTGTATAGTTTTCTGTCTTTGGTACTCGAAGAGTAATGGTATCGCCCGGCTTCTTTCCATAAAAAAAGTAATTTCCCTGACCGTCCATATTCGCCGTCACAATCACTTGATTATTATTCTTTATTGTTTCCGGCTGAATCTCTCCCTCCAGAATAAAATCCCGAAGCTGTTCTATCATCGCTTCATCGTAACCGTACACATTATATTTAATCCGATAATTTCCATCTTCCTGCTGCTTACAGATCCCATCATATCTCTGGATATAATACGGCTCCTGATTTTGATATTTGAAATAGTCACTCCATTCTTCTTCTGACAAAAATTCGTTTTTGGAAATCTGTAATTCCCCCATCGTATACTTTGTCGCATATACATTCTCTGTTTCCGGCATGTTTTTAATCTTATCTGCTACCGCCTCCGGAATCGTATCCTTCAGCGAGTCAGATTTTAAAGAAATACGGTACTCAGAACCAAGCCCATCATCCGATATCAGCGAAAGTTCTGCGTGAACCTTCAAATTTTCTACCATATAGGTGGTACATAAGAAAATGCAACCGCCGATAGACAAGGATAATAAAATCCCTATTACCTTTCGTTTATTGGCAAACATGAATTTCCGCACCACTACATTTGCCATATTAACATTTCGCATAGCGTATATTTTTCTTCTTTTTACAAAAGAAGTATCTCCACTCATCACAGTTTTCAGCGAATCTTTCCGCATGGAACGAACCACGAGAAAGGCAACGAGTGCTAACGAAATCAGTAGAAATACAAAACCAAACACAACAGCTTCCTTTGAAACAAAAAACTCTACTGTATTTTCTCCTTCTGCTAACGTATGGTCCGCAACAGAAAGACCATTCCCTGCTCCACTGATTCCTTTTCCACCAAATACACCGCTAAATTTCTGATACATAAGGCTTAAAACACCATTTCCTAAAAGACATCCTAACGGATATCCAATGAAAAATAACGTCCAAAGTTCCAAAAGTAAGGTGCCACCAATCTGCGCTTCACTGATACCTAATGTCTGTAATATTCCGTACTCAGAAGTTCTCTTCGATACAGAAATACTGAATACGCTGTAAACTACGAAAAGACTGAACAGACATAACAGGAAAATCATTCCGTTGTAAGCCAGATTGTAGTCGCTCTGCAATTTCAAAACGATATAAGTGAAGTTTCCTTCTTCTTCAAACAGACCAAATTTCACGATTTCAGAAATGCTGCTTGGTGCTTCTCCGCCAAGATACTGTATTACTTCATCATTTTCTGCTACCGATTCAGAAGATAATTTATGTTCCTGTAAAAAAGCATCCAACTGTTTATATAACTTCTCATCTTCATTAAAACTGAGATATAAAAACGTCTGGCTTCCTCGACCTTTAAAAGAATCACTTACAAAAACTTCCATTTCACTGGAACTTGCCGCCCATTCGCTTTTCAGAACACCAGTAACAATATACTCTTTTTCACCAATGCGAAGGGAATCTCCTAAATTCCCTGAAAATCCAAGATTACTAAGCACAAATCCATCCGCTGCAATTTCATTTTCTTTCTCAGGGAATGTTCCTTCCAACAAGTCTCTGTGTGCCATTTGACGATAAGTTTCATCGGCATGGATAAAACAGATCATAAATTCTTCTGCCACAACGTCACGGATTTCCATTTTTCCACACTGTTCCAGCGTATATCCTTTTCCTTTCTCACCGCTTTCTACAGAATTAAAAAGTTCCTTATCCGTTTCAATATAATAATGCCAGTCTCCGTAAATAGTTTTGCTGTTCGCCAGATCACTTTTCTGACTGCTGTAAATCAAAGAAGAAATCCCGGAAAGCAATGATGCTGTTAATAAAATACTCGCAAAAATTGCAAATGTCTGGCTCTTGTAATACCGCATATATTTCCATGCCAGCTTTAACATACGACATCACCGCCTTTTGCCGGAAATCTTCTCTTTCCTGTAACAATCTGACCATCTTCAATATGAATTACTCTGTCGCAAGTCTGTGCAATGGCTTCATTATGCGTTACCATGAGAATCGTCTGATTGTACTTACGACAACTCGTTTTTAATAACCCCATAACCTCAATGGTTGTGGCTGAGTCCAAATTACCTGTCGGTTCATCGCAAAGCAGGATACTCGGTTTATTTGCCAAAGCTCTGGCGATTGCAACTCTTTGCTGCTGACCGCCGGATAATTCGTTTGGATATTTCTTGCGTTTCTCCCAAATGCCCAGTTCCCGCAACAATTCTTCGATATATTTGCGGTTAATATGTTTTCCACAGTCAAATGTAACCGGCAATGCCACGTTATCATACACATTCAACACAGGCATTAAACTATAATTCTGGAATACAAACCCTATATTTCTTCTACGGAAAATCGTCAGTTCTTTTCTTGAAAGAGAACCAATCTCTTTATTCTTTATAAAAATCTGTCCACTTGTCGGATTATCCAGACCACCGATTAAATTAAGACAAGTAGATTTGCCTGAACCAGATGTGCCTACAATGGCAACAAACTCGCCTTCTTCTACTTTTAGATTGATATTCCGTAGTGCCTTTACCTGATTATCTTTTTCTCCATATATTTTCTCAACATTTCGTAATTCTAAAATACTCATCCGTCATCACTCCTCTTTTCTTGATACATCCAGTATAACTGCCGTATCTTGCAATTTCTTTACAAACGGATGATTAGTTCTTACAGTTTTGTAAGAACACAGAAAAACAGCTTCCCTTTCCATACTCGGAATCTACCGTCATATATCCTTTTTCTTTTTCCAAAATCAGATTAGAAAGATACAAACCAATCCCAGAACCTTCCATATTCTCAACTTCTGGGCTTCTATAAAATCGTTTGAATATATCGGTCATTTCCTCCTGCCGGATACCACGCCCATTATCTGCAATCTGAATCTCTGTGTATAAATCATAACTTTTTACACAAATGGAAATAGTTCCTCCTCTATCGGTGTACTTAACAGCATTTTCCAACAAATTTACAAATACTTCTGCTGTCCATTTTCGATTATGATACAGTAATCTGTCCTCAAATGGTTCCAATGTAAAGTTGATTTCCTTTTTTTCCAGTTTCTCATAAAGCGTATCTACTGCGTCTAAAATCGTCTGCTTGATCCCTATTGCTTTTCCTTCAAAGCCATCAATATTTTGCTCCAATTTTACCATCTTCGATAAAGACTCCACAATCCAACTCAGCTTGTCAATCTGTCGTTGCATTTTTTCAGAAAACAATGTTTTCCGTTCTGATGTAATTTCCTCTTTACTTAAGATTTCTGCATAGAGAGAAATATTCGCTAAGGGCGTTTTTAATTGATGAGACATATTAGATACCAGACTTTTCACCTGCTCTTTTTCTTGTTCGGCACTATTCACGTGATTATCAAGCACTTCCTGTATCTGCTTGATTTTACTGACAAGGGCAGAATATTCTCCTTCTTCCACATCAGAAGCTGCAATCATTTCCCGATTTAACACACTGTCCAGCAAACGGTCAATCAGGCGATATGTTTTTCTTTTTTGATATATGCTATATCCAATCGACAAACACAAAAGCACTGCTAAAAGTATCGTAATCCACATCTCTTTATTCCTTCCAGATATATCCGATTCCATGAACTGTTTGAATCCATTTTGGTTTCGATACATCATCCTCTATCTTTGTACGAAGCCTGCTGATATTCACAGACACCGTATTGTTATCTACATATTTTCCATCACTATCCCATATCTTCTCTAAAATCTGCTCCTTAGAAAGGATATGATTCTTATTTTCAATCAAATACACCAACAGACGGTATTCCAATTTGCTAAGAGAGATTTCTGAACCTCTTTTATATACTTTACAAGTACTCTGGTCTATGCTTAATGAACCTGTAACAATCTTTGTACTTTCAGATTTTTCTTGAAGTATCCGCTTCATTCTTGCTTTTAATACACCCAGAGAAAATGGTTTTGACAAGTAATCATTTACCCCTAATTCTAAAGCCTTTATCTCATCCATTTCTGTATCACGAGCAGTCAGCATAATGATTGGGATATTGCTGTAGCTACGAACTTCTTTACAGAGTTCAAAGCCCGTTCCGTCCGGCAGGTTACAATCCAAAAATACAATATCATAACCACCGTTTGCGATTTCTTGTAAACCATCCTTTTTTGTCCCTGTCTCTGTCACATCATATCCATCACCAGAAAAGGAGAAGGAAAGTCCCTCTCTCAAATCAACATCATCTTCAACTATTAGAATTTTATATTTTTCCATCATGTATTTCCTTTATTGCTTCATATCAAATTACTGCTTTTTACTTCATATTTCATTATACAGTAACCACCCTCGTTGTAAAGCAAAAAGCAAGCCATTTCAGACTTGCTTTCCACCATACAGTTTTAAAAATTAAACTCTATTGTAAAATGCGTATTAGCAATCATCTTGCATCTTAAGAACCCTCAAGAAATGAGATAGATCTACAACAATATTTCACTTCTTGCTTAATAAAGTTCTAATGAATCTTCTGCATCCACCCACATCTGTAAATTGCCATCAAGATATAATCTTGCATATTCCAAAGGCTCATCCACAGCCAATGAAGTAAGCGCACATTCTGATCCATATGTGGTTTTTAAATTTTTTTCAGCTTCCCAGCAATCAATGCGAAGCATATATCCGGCACTTGTGTAAACATCAATACTATCGTGGTTTATGTTGTATTCTGCATAAATTGTTCTCATCGTATCTTATCTCCATTTTCTTTTGATAATCAGTTATAAAGTTAAATATCGAAAACATTTCAATCAGTTCACCATGTCGTTATTGTTATATGTTATATTGTGTTATGAAATTTTCTTTCCCTTAATTTTTCCCATATTAAGGTTCATAAAAACCAATGGGAGAATGTAACACAAGGGAAAGAGTAAGGGAAAGTTCACTTGCTACAAACTTAGTATTTTCAAGGGTTTGCGAAGAATTTGATAATCAAATATAACAGTTATTAAATTTCCTAAAATATGTGAAATATCAACTGGAATTTGTAGAGACTTATCAGGGTAGTGATATTATGGTAAACGGCGATACGATCCAGGTGAGCAGAAGCAGGCGCAAGCCCTTTCTGGATGCGCTGAATGAATACATGAATGAGGTGGGAAAATGAGAGGCACAGTAGTCAACACTCCCGGATATTATTATGCTATTTCCTACTGGCTTTCTGCACTGGTAATGATCCTTGTGCAGGGGCGCGGAAATAAAAAACTGTGGAAATATCTGCACGGGGCACTGAGTTTTATCAGTATTTTTACCGTTATGTTTTTTACAGATGGAATAAAGCAGATGTTTTTCATGCCTCTTATGGTTTGTGTGTTTTTGCTGATGCTTTTGTACATCAGGATGGCAGGAGAGCTTCCATGGCGTGAAACCGGATTTTTCTGTGCGAAGGCATTTATCAACGCAGAATTTGCAGCCTCTTTGTGCTGGCAGATTCATTATTTTTATACAGGTGATTTCAGCGGTCAGGAGAAGGGGACACCAGAGCAGATGCTATGGAGAGTGCTGCATATGGTAGTTATTTATGCAGTACTATACATTCTGATTTATTTGATCGAACGTTATCTGAAGAAGGATATTGAAGAATTGCAGATCACCCGCAGAGAATTACTGGTTGTATATTTTGTGCTGATTATGGTGTATTGTATCAGCAATGTAAGCTATGTGGATGTAAAAAGTATTTTCAGTGCAGGAACAGCTATGGATGTGTTTATTATCCGTACACTGGCGGATCTTAGCGGTATGGCGGTGCTTTATGCTTATCACATTCAGGTAAAAGAGATCCAGATGCGTTTTGAGAAGGATACGCTTCGGAATATTATGGATATGCAGTACAAAAATTACAAGCTTTCCAAGGAGAGTATCGACATTGTAAATCAGAAATACCATGATCTGAAGCATCAGATCAATCTTTTAAAAAGAGGCGCAGATTCTGAAAAAGCAGGGGAATACCTGGAACAGATGGAGCGTGAGATCAAGATTTATGAGACACAGAATAAAACGGGAAATAAGGTCCTTGATACCATTCTTACCAGTAAAAGCATGCATTGTCAGAGACATGGTATTGAGCTGAAATTTATGGGTGAGGGGCAGCTGCTGAATTTTATGGAGGATATGGATATCAGTGCTCTTTTCGGAAATATGCTGGATAATGCTATTGAAAGTGTGGTGAAGATCAAAGACCGTCAGAAACGTCTGATTTCCCTGCATGTGATTCAGGATAAACAGTTTATTCGTATTCGCACAGAGAATTACTGCGAGGAGAACGTTCAGTTCCAGGATGGAATCCCGATCACCACCAAGAAAGACAAACGGTTCCATGGATATGGAATGAAGAGTATGAAAAAAATTGTAGAGAAGTATGGCGGTTCAGTTATGGCGGGCAAGGCGAATAACTGGTTTGAGCTGAAGATACTGATTCCGATGAAACATTAGACGATTTTTAGGAGGAAAAATAATGCCATCATATAGTATAATTGAGAATTTCGAAGTACATAAAAATAATCGTTTTCTGGAAATTGCAGAGGCCCTGAAGCCGGAGCTTTTGCATAAAGAAATTAAGGCTGAAAAGGAAATTATGGTGGGAAAAGACCGCCAGATGAGAACGGTTATTACAGAAGAGCACCCGATTGAAAATCTGTATGCAAAATATTTAAAAAGAGATGATACAGTATTTGTGGATTTCGGGGATCATGCTGTAGGTTATGTGACTTTGGAGCTTAGTAAAACAGGAAGCCATCAGGATGCACCGGTTTATTTTTACCTGAAATTCGGTGAGCGTCTGGAGGAAATGACGGACAAAACTGCTGATTATGACGGCTGGCTCAGCCGTGGCTGGATTCAGGAGGAGTATATTCATGTGGACGTACTTCCGGCGAAGGTGAAGCTGCCAAGAAGATATTCTTTCCGTTATATGGAGCTTCGTGTAATTGATACTTCTGCCAAGTTCCAGCTGAAAATCGATGGTATTTCCTGTGATACGGTTTCTGCTGTAGACATGGAGTCTGTAAAGCCGGTGGATTTCGGAGATCCGCTTCTGAATCAGATTGATCTGGTAAGCCGAAAAACCCTGAAAGAATGCATGCAGGATGTTTTTGAGGATGGACCGAAGCGTGACCGCAGAATGTGGCTGGGAGATCTGAGACTTCAGGCGAGAGCCAATTATTACACCTTTAAGAATTATGATCTTGCCAAACGCTGTATGTATATTTTTGCAGGACTGCTTTTTAATGAGGGAAAGCTAAGCGCCTGTGTATTCACAGAACCGGAGATGGAGCCAGATGATACTTACCTTCTGGACTATGCATTGTTTTTCTCATCTGTGCTTCTGGATTATTATGAGGCAACCGGTGATCTGGAAACACTCAGGGATCTTTATGATGTGGCAATTGATCAGATCCGCATTGCTATGACGCAGTTAAATGAGAAAAATGTTGTGGAGGATTTAGGTGATGCATTCTGGTGCTTCCTGGACTGGGGAGATGGTCTGAATAAGCAGGCCGGAGCTACAGCAGTTCTGATTTACTGTATCCGTTATGGAATCCGCCTTGCAAAGATTCTGGATAAACAGGAGGATATCAGCTGGCTGGAAGAGAAGCAGGCCATGCTGAAAGAGGCAGCAGTGAAAGAGTTCTGGGATGAAGCGCTTGGAATGTTCGTAAGCGGTCCGGACCGTCAGGCTTCCTGGGCAACCCAGATCTGGATGATCCTGGCACGTGTCTTTGACAAAGAGACAAACTGTAAATTGATCCATCATGTAATGGAAGTGAATCCAAGAATCCGCATGGTAACTCCATATATGTATCATCACTATATTGATGCGCTTATCCGCTGTGATGAGAAAGAGCTTGCACTGGAAGAAATGAAGCGTTACTGGGGCGAGATGATCCGCGACGGCGCCGACACCTTCTGGGAACTGTACAATCCATACAACCGGGAAGAATCCCCTTATGGCTCCAGCATGGTTAACAGCTACTGTCACGCATGGAGCTGTACGCCGACGTATTTTCTTAGAAAATTTTATATGGATAATGGGAAATAAGATTGAGAATGAGGATCTTGCAGAAATGCAGGATCCTTTTTGAAATGAGAGAAAGATTCTTGATAAAATGCAACACGCAGGAAATAATGTCTGGCATTACAATATGGGGAAAGGAGCATTAAAATAGCCCTGCCATCATAATGGCAGGGCTAAAATAATCATTTCTTTTTATTCTTTTTGGATTTCTTAGTCTCATTCTGGGCTGCCTGAGCTTCCTCAGCAGATTTCTTAAAACGTGCGAAAAATCCTTTTTTCTTCTTAACCGGAGCGTCCAGGTTACCGCGGATGCCTTTTACACCTACTATGTAAAGTCCACTTACTTCAGCTTTGATCTCTTTCTTCACAGGGATAAGGTCGAATACCTTCTCGTCTGCGATAAGAATGGAAATCTTCGGTCCGACTTTAGCCTTAACGATCGGCATCTTGGAGCGGCGGAGAAGCTTCGGTGTCTGGTCGATGACCATCTGTGGGAGACCTGATTCCTTAAGTGGCATTCTCTTCTTATCAATAACGAGCATGGAAACGGTCTGTTTACTTGCCTCGATCTGTGCCTGCTGTTCTTCCTGCTTCTTCTGGGTCTTCTTGCCAAAGAAATATAAACCAACCAGTAATCCGATGAGGATTACAAGAATCACCAGAAGGACGATTGTTACTGGATGCATACTTATCCTCCTACTATATTATAAAGTTTCTTAATAACTATTCAGCCTGCACGGTTCCGCAAAGCGTGTGACCGTGAAGAAACTGAACAGTTACATTCTTGTTTCACATAAACTATATTTTAACATCATTTTTTGGAAAAGGCAATTGTTTTGTTATCTCCTTTAAAAAGCTTATACGCCGTGAAAGTATATAAAACCGGTACCGCAAATGCTGCAAGATTCATAAGAACCAGTATAATACTTCCCTTAATATGAAAGAAGTGGGCAATCTGGGGAATAAAGGCCAAAATTCCAAAGATAACGGTGCTCATTCTTCCTTTTTCTGCATTCATCACGCCTATAATTCCAATTGCAATCTGAAGAAGTATAAATGCATAAGTAAGTGCAAAAGCCTCTGTAGTATCACCATGGCTTACATGTCTGCCCACAATATTAGTGGTTCCGATCCAGAAGCGGGCTGCGATCAAAGAAGCAGAACCCAGGGCTATTTCAAATAGTGCGCTGATGCGCATAATATCTGATCTGTTCATATTTTCCTCCTTTAGAGTGAATGATATAGAGCTTAATATTTTTGATATTTGAGGTTAAAACATATTTTATCATGTGTTTTTTATTTTAACAATATATGGCAATAGAATGCAAGGATATTTACTGAGAAGAGGTGGTAATTATTTTGAATATCATGTATAATAGAAATCTACTGGTTACAGAATGGATAGATTTATCTGGTATGGTTATAATAAATGCCAGATTACAGATTCCGTTCAGGATTAATAGGAAGCTTTGTAGGTTTTCTTTATTAACTGGTCTTGCGGGAAGAAGGTGTTTTGAGGGGGGCTTACAGTATAGTTAGGAGTTATACATTATGAAGAAATCGGATACAGAACAGGAACAGCCTGGTCTGGAAGAGAATAAAGTTTCCGACAGCCAGTCCAAGCGGGAGCTTGACAGAGAATTACAGGAACTGGCAGAGAAGGAACACCAGGAAGAGATATATTACGAAGAACGACGGCGCGAGAGACATGAGCGCAATCTGAAGAGAAAGAAGAGGCAGATACGGAATCGTAATCTGGCTCTTATTATTACTGCTCTGGCAGTGTTGGGCGGTGTGGGATACTTTTATAGAGAGCAGACAGGGTTAAAAGACGGCATGGAAACGCTGGTAGCCAAGGTAAGGGATTTGGTTCCTGATAAGAATTCCGGTAAAGAGAGCAAGGCAGCAGAAGAACTGGCAAAGGCTGACCAAAGCACCGAAAGCATCGAAAACCCCGATATTAATACAGAGGAAGCTGCTGACAGCTCAGACAGTACAGATATACAACCGGAATCTGGTGAAGGCACGGCAGATGACAGTGATGAGACAACTGGAAATACAGGTGACAATTCAGAGGATACTGCACAGGATGAATCCGGGAATATGTCCGATGAAGAGAAAACAGAAGATAATTCTTCAGATTCTGCAAATCAGCCAGAGCAGGATGCAGCCCAGGCAGCAGCCATAGATTTAAATGGGGTTATGCCACAGGCAGCAGCTGCCGGCACAGGTATCATCAGGAGGCAGATCCGTCACGAGAAGAAGGTACTGACCACAGCCAAGGAGAAAGCTGCTCAGTATGATTATGACGGTGCAATCAGCCTTTTGCAGAAGGACAATGCATATGTGAGAAATGTCCATTTTCAGAATGCTGCAGAGAAATTCCAGAAAAAAAAGGATAAATGTGTAGCCTGGTCTCCGGAACAGGTAACTCACATTTTTTATCATTCCCTGATCGTGGATACTTCCAAGGCGTTTGATGGAGATTACAAGACAGATGGTTATAATCAGGTTATGACCACTATGGATGAGTTTAATAAGATAACCCAGATCATGTATGACGAGGGATATGTAATGGTAAACCTTTATGATCTGGCAGACGTTGATGAAAATGGGAAAATGCAGGCAAAGCAGGTTTATCTTCCTAAGGGAAAAACACCGTTTGTCCTTTCGCAGGACGATGTATGTTATTACCACTCCCAGGATGGAGATGGAATTGCCACCAAGCTTGTTATAGATGAAGAGGGGAAGATCCGCAACGAATATGTACAGGATGATGGAAGCACAGTTGTAGGTGACTATGATGTTGTACCGCTGATCGACCGGTTTGTGGAGGAACATCCTGATTTTGCATATCATGGACATAAGGGAATTGTAGCGCTTACAGGCTACAATGGAATCCTGGGTTACCGCACAGATATCAGCTATCAGACAAGACCAGATGATCTGAATGATGATAAAAAGGCGTGGCTTGACGCGCATCCTGATTTTGATCTGGATACAGAGCGGGCAGAAGCGAAAAAGGTTGCAGATGCCATGAAGGCGGAGGGCTGGACTTTTGCCAGCCATACATGGGGACATAAAAACATGTCCACAGTTTCCATGGAACGCCTTGAAACAGATACACAGAATTTCAAAGAGAACATTGACCCTCTTATTGGCGGAACAGATATTATTATCTTTGCTTTCGGAGCAGATATTAATAACGGCGGAGAGTATACTGGCAATGAGAAATTTGAATATCTGAAATCCCAGGGATATGATTATTATTGCAACGTGGATTCTAATCAATATTTTGTACAGATGGCAGATGAATATTTCCGGATGGGAAGAAGAAATGTGGATGGATACCGAATGTATTACAATCCGGACATGCTGGCAGATCTGTTTGACGTAAGCCAGGTATTTGACCCATCCAGACCCACTCCTGTACCGCCTATGAATGGGGGCTGATAAGACCAGCTGCAAAGAAATCATGCATTCGCATGATTTTGCGCTGAGATTCTCGGGTTTTATGTGAACTTTGTTCACATAAAACACCTCGCGGAACGTTACCAGTGAACAGTAACGCGGCGGAGATAAAATAAAAATGATTGCCTCAGTGGGCTTCCTTTTTAATAGAAAATGTGATAATTTTATAAAAGAGTAACTGAAGGGAGTATGAAATGAAAAGAAAAGTATATTTGGCAGCGTTAGTAATGTGTATGGCACTTGCTGTAAATGGCTGCGGAAGTGATAAAGAAACTACCAGTACAGAGAGTGAGAGCACTGCCACAGAGCAGCAGGCAGAGGATTCGGCAGAGGAAGAAGAGGTACAGGAACCTTATACAGATTCTACCGGTGCGACACGCCTGGTTTCAGTGGATAATGTGGAGAAATATGTTACAATTGCAGACTATAAGGGGATAACTCTTGATAATTCTGTACCAGAAGTGACAGATGAGGATATTGAGAATCGTATCGCAGAGAATTTGAAAGACAATTCAGTGGAAGTGACAGATGAGAACGCTGTCATCCAGAATGGTGATACCGCTACTATTAATTTCGTAGGTACAAAAGACGGGGAAGCTTTTGAAGGTGGAACTGGTAATAATTATGACCTTGTGATCGGAAGCGGCACAATGATTCCCGGATTTGAAGAAGGAATCGTGGGAATGAAGAAGGGTGAGACTAAAGACGTATCGGTAACCTTCCCGGAGAGCTACCGCAACAGTGAACTGGCTGGACAGGATGCAGTATTCCAGATTACCGTGCAGAGCTTTAAGAGACCACCGGAACTGACCGATGACTGGGTTGCAGCGAATACCGATTACAAGACAATTGATGAATATAAGGCTTCTGTTCGCGCACAGCTGGAGCAGGAAGCACAGGATCAGGCCGACAGCAGTCTGCGCAGCACTGCATGGAATACTGTTTACACCAATTCTGAGGTTGTGGAATATCCAGAGAAAGACGTAGAAGAGGCAGTGAAGACATTTAAGAAACAGGCAGAAGCATACGCGAAGCAGGGAAATATGGAGCTTGAAGACTTCGTAGAGTCTCAGGGCGTTTCCATGGATGATTTCGAAGCCCAGTGCCAGCAGTATGCCCAGGCCAAGGTAAAACAGAATCTGCTTATTCAGGGAATCATGGACGCAGAGGGAATGACTTTGGAGGATGAGGAAAGTCTTGCAATCCAGAATCAGCTGGTAGAGCAGTATGCTTCTGGCGATCTTGCAGTTCTTATCGATACTTACGGTCAGGTTGCAGTGGATGAGAGTATCGGACTTATGAGAGTTCAGGATTTCATTATTGCAAATGCTAATTATGATCAGACAGCAGCGGATACATCTGCTGAAGGTGAGGATGCACAGGCTGCTGAGGGAACAGAAGCAGCAGATCATGCAGATGACAGTACGACTGACGGACAGAGCACTGATGGCGGGGATACAGCAGAAGAGCAGGAAGCTGGTGCAACCGCAGATACAGGCACAGCAGCGGATGCTTCAACAGATACACAGGATGACAGTACGGAGAATTGACGGTTGCCGCTTATAACAGAAACAGCAGCCAATGAATCTCAGGAGGGAATGGAGTTATGATTATTAAAAATGGAGAAGTTTTTCAGGAGGATGGAAGCTTCAGATTACAGGATCTGTATGTGGAGAATCATAGAATCGTGGCTTCAGAGGATGAGGTTACGGACAAGACGATTGTAGACGCGGCTGGGCTCAGGGTGCTTCCGGGGCTGGTGGATATTCACAGTCACGGTGCATTTGGACATGATTTTTCTGATGCTGATCCGGAAGGACTTAAGATTATTCTGAAATACGAAAAGAGTCACGGAATTACTTCCTATTGTCCTACTTCCATGACATTGCCGGCAGAAGAACTGAAGGAAATTTTTGCTACTATTAAGACTGTGGGAGAAATGAAAGACGGAGCTGCTGTCCGGGGAATCAATATGGAAGGCCCATTTCTGGATGCGAAGAAAAAAGGCGCCCATGTGGAGGGCTATATCCGCAAACCAGATGCCGGATTTTTCCGTGAACTGAATGAATATTCCGGAAATATGGTGAAGCTGGTAACTCTGGCACCGAATGTGGATGGTGCTATGGAATTCATTGATGAGGTACATAATGAGGTGTGCATTTCCCTTGGTCATACAGCAGCTGATTACGATACAGCAGCGGAGGCCATGAGAAGAGGTGCACACCATGTGACACATCTTTATAATGCCATGCAGCCACTGGCGCACAGAGAACCAGGACTGATCGGAGCTGCCTGTGATGATGGGCAGTGTATGGCAGAGATGATCTGTGATGGCATTCACATTCATCCCGCTGTGATCCGCGCTACATTTAAGATGTTTGGACCAGAGAGGATTGTACTGATCAGTGACTCTATGATGGCTACTGGAATGGAGAACGGAACCTACCAGCTGGGTGGACAGGAAGTAACGATGAAGGACTGTAAGGCAACTTTGAAGGACGGTACGATTGCCGGTTCTGCTACGAACCTGTATGATTGTATGCGCAAGGCTGTTTCTTTTGGTGTTCCCCTTGAAGAAGCGATTTTTGCAGCAACACGAAATCCGGCAAAGAGTATTGGTATTTATGATGAAGTTGGTTCCCTTTCTGTTGGAAAGAAAGCGGATATTCTTCTTGTAACAGATGATCTGGAGCTGAGAGAAGTGCTATGACAGAACTTTTTTGCGGAAAATTTTTTCCACTATGTAACGAGAGATAAAGAGGGAATATGAATGGATAGAAGGGTTTTGCGCGAAAGAATGCGCAGGAAACAGCGCCAGATAAGACGAAGGAGGATCATTAAGCTGGTTACCTATGTTGTGGCAATGGTGCTGGCTGTGATTTTTGTAATAAGAGGAGTGATTTTTCCAATCGTAAGTCGTGTGGGAGGAAAGAGTACTGGAAAATCACAGAGCGTGCAGGCGGATGCAGGTGACGGAGCTGCTTCGAATGCGGATTCCAATTCTACAGATGCTCTGAGACAGCCTCTGAAAGGACAGAGCGATGTGACCAAGGTTTCTTCACTGACTCCAGGCTGGCATGAGGATTCCAGCGGACGCTGGTATCAGAATGCAGATGGTACATATTATACCAATGGTTTTGCAGAGATTGACGGAGTGAAATATGCATTTGATTCCAATGGATACATGCAGACCGGCTGGGTGACCAAGGGGGTAAACGATTATTATTTTAATGAGGATGGTTCTTACAATGCTGAGAAGAAACGCCCTTTGATCGCACTTACCTTTGATGATGGTCCGGGACAGTATACAGACAAGCTTCTGGACTGTCTGGAGGAGAACAATGCACATGCTACCTTCTTTATGTTGGGACAGCTGGTTGGACAGTATCCGGACGAAGTGAAGAGAATGGTGGAACTTGGCTGTGAGATCGGAAACCATTCCTGGGATCATCAGGATATGCTGAATCTGAGTATTGATGATGTTATAAAGGAATTCGGCGATACCGATCAGGCATTGATTGATGCCTGTGGACAGGAGTCCACGGTAATTCGTCCGCCTTATGGAGACTGCAATGATGAAATTATTTCGGCAGTTGGGAAACCTTTTATTTTGTGGTCTATTGACAGTCTGGACTGGAAATATCTGGATACAGATCTGGATTACAATGGCATTATGAATGACAGCAATCTGGGAGACGGAGCCGTTATTCTGATGCATGATATTCATGGTCCTTCAGTTGATGCGGCACTCAGACTGATTCCAGATCTTATTGCACAGGGATATAAACTGGTAACGGTAAGTGAGATGGCAGCGGCGAAGAATGTTACCCTTCAGCCAGCAAAATATGCAGAGTTCTGGCAGAGCGCCCTTGATGCAGGTTATGTGCCTGGATATAATGGAAATGGCTCTTCTGAGGACTCTTCCACAGATGGAACTTCTGATGGCAGTTCAGATGACAGCAGTAATGGAGATGAGAGCGACTTCAGTGATGGTTCCGGTGATGGAAGCGACGGCAGTGAAAGTGACGGATACACAGACGGCAGTGAGAATAGCGAAGGGGATTTTAGCAGCGACTTAGGCGAATAACGGAGAAAATAAGAGGCTCTAGAGCCTGTCTGGCATATGTGTTAAGCTTCGGGACTTCCGGAAATCGCAGATGCTGTATAGTGTGAATGATAGTATACGCTTGTACTTATGAGAAAAATGTCAAAGTACAGGCGTATTTTTTTACAGTAAAAATGAATTTTGATGTAGATTTTTTATGAATAATAGACAAGTTTTTGGTGGCATGGAGGAAAAGAGTATGCTATAATGTGCATAAGAATTTGAAAGTTTAGGGAGGTAACTTTCTGATGGGAGAGAAATTACAGTTTACAGAGCTTGACCAGTATCTCTTTGGTCAGGGAACCCATTATGATGTTTACAGAAAGCTTGGCGCACATCCTGTGAAACAAGGGAAAAAAGAAGGTGTTTATTTTGCAGTATGGGCACCTAATGCGCAAGCTGTTTCTGTAATTGGAGAGTTTAATGACTGGAATGAACAGGCTGCTCCAATGAAAAAGGCAGGTCCGATCGGTGTATTTGAGACATTTGTCCCTGGAGCGAAGATTGGACAGCTGTATAAGTTTTTTATTGTAGGAATGAACGGGGAGCATATTTATAAAGCTGACCCTTATGCAAATGAGGCAGAATTAAGACCGGGAACGGCATCCAGAATCACGGATATCGGGGATTACAAATGGAAAGATACCACCTGGATGAAGAATCGTCAGAAATTTGACGAGACTAAGGATGCCATGGCGATCTATGAGGTACATCCTGGCTCCTGGATGAAGCATCCGGCTACAGAGGAGAATGAGAAAGGCTTTTTCAATTACAGGGAACTGGCGGTGAAGCTTGCCCAGTATGTGAAGGATATGGGCTATACACATGTGGAGCTGATGGGGATTGCAGAGCATCCCTTTGACGGTTCCTGGGGATATCAGGTCACCGGTTATTATGCGCCTACTTCCCGCTATGGAACACCCCAGGATTTCAAATATCTGGTAGATTATCTTCACAGACAGAAAATCGGGGTTATTCTGGACTGGGTGCCGGCACATTTTCCCAAGGATGCCCATGGACTGGCGAATTTTGACGGAACTGCAGTTTATGAGCATGCAGATCCCAGACAGGGGGAGCATCCGGACTGGGGAACCAAGATCTACAATTATGGCAGACCGGAGGTAAAGAACTTCCTGATCGCAAATGCTCTGTTCTGGATCGAGGAGTGTCATGTGGACGGTCTTCGTGTGGATGCCGTTGCATCCATGCTGTATCTGGATTATGGAAAGAATGATGGTCAGTGGGTAGCCAATAAATATGGCGGAAATCAGAATCTGGAAGCAATTGAGTTTTTTAAGCATCTGAATACAGTGGTTCTTGGAAGAAACCATGGTACTGTGATGATTGCAGAGGAGTCTACCGCATGGCCGAAGGTTACAGGTAAGGCAGAGGATGACGGCCTTGGATTTTCCCTGAAATGGAACATGGGCTGGATGAATGACTTCCTGGAATATATGAAGCTGGACCCCTATTTCCGTAAGTTTAACCATAATAAGATGACTTTCTCCATGACATATGCTTACAGTGAGAAATATGTGTTAGTAATCTCCCATGATGAGGTGGTTCATCTGAAGAAGTCTATGCTGGAGAAAATGCCAGGTGAGCTAGATGATAAGTTTAAGAATCTGAAGGCTGCTTATACATTTATGTTCTGCCATCCGGGCAAGAAGCTTTTATTTATGGGGCAGGAATTCGGTCAACTTCGAGAGTGGAGCGAGGAGAGAGAACTTGACTGGTTCCTTCTTGGGGAAGAGAAGCATCGGGATTTGAAGGATTTTGTGCAGACATTGCTGAAGATGTATCGCAAATATCCTGCGCTCTATGGAACGGATACGGATCCGTCTGGCTTTGAGTGGATCAATGCAGATGACGGGGACAGAAGTATTTACAGCTTCGTAAGGAAATCCCCTACAAAAAGAAATAACCTTCTGGTAGTATGCAATTTCACTCCTGTAGAACGTCCGGATTACCGTGTTGGTGTGCCAAAGAAGAAACAATACACACTGATTCTGGATGAAAACGGACAGACTGCGAAAAAGGTATTTAAGGCAGAAAAGCAGGATTGTGACAATCGTCCGTTCTCCTTTGCTTATCCGCTGCCAGCTTACGGAGTTGCTGTGTTCCAGTATTAAAAGCTTCCAAATTCCGCAAGGAACAATTCTCACAGACAATTTTCAGATTGCTGTGATAATTTAGTATTAAAAATACCCAAAGAATGGGGCAAATTCGGGTTTTGTTTGTGACTGTTGGGGATTTTTTCCCAGAAGGTGAAAAACCTGTTGCTATTTGGAAAAAGTTGAGATATAATGAGCCCGAACAAAAAGAAATGGAAAAAGTTGTACATGTTGAAAGGAGAATATTGACATGAAGGTATCTAATATTAAAGACATTCAGAAATTTTTTGATGTAGTAGACAGCTGCGCTGGTAAAGTAGAGCTTGTAACTGGCGAAGGTGACAGACTGAACCTGAAATCTAAATTATCACAGTATGTATCTCTTGCGAACATCTTCTCTAACGGTGAGATTCCGGAGCTTGAGATCGTTGCATATGAGAAAGAAGACATTGATAAGCTTATGCACTTCATGATCAACGGCTGATTTGCATAAAACTGTGAAATTGGGATAAATATATTAGGGGATGTGACTTGGTCATGTCCCCTTTTTCTGGCATAATAGAAAGGGGAATACAAAATGGTAAAGATTGACATTATCTCCGGTTTCCTTGGAGCTGGTAAGACAACTCTTATTAAGAAACTGCTGAAAGAAGCATTTGAAGGTGAGCAGGTAGTTTTGATCGAGAATGAGTTCGGTGAGATTGGTATTGACGGGGGATTCCTGAAAGATGCCGGAATCGAGATCCGTGAGATGAACTCCGGATGTATCTGCTGTTCTCTGGTTGGAGATTTTGGTGCTTCCCTGAAGGAAGTTGTAGAGAAGTATCATCCGGACCGTATCCTGATCGAGCCATCAGGTGTTGGTAAGCTTTCCGACGTTATCAAGGCTGTACAGGGTGTGGAAGAGGATGTTGATATTCAGCTGAACAGCTACACTACAGTTGTTGATGCCAAGAAATGCAAAATGTATATGAGAAACTTCGGCGAGTTCTTTGACAATCAGGTTCAGTATGCAGGCGCGATTATCATGAGCCGTACCGATATTGTAGACGAGAAGAAAGCAATGGAGTCTATGGAGCTTCTTCGTTCTATCAATGAGAAGGCAGCTATTATTACCACTCCGATTGAGAAGCTGGATGGAAAGAAAATCCTGGAGGTTATGGAGCATCCGGTATCTCTGGCGGATGAGCTGCTGAAAGAGGAGCATGAGCATCATCATGCCCATGATGATGAGTGCGGTTGCGGACATGACCACGATCACGAGCATCATCACGACCATGATGATGAGTGCGGCTGCGGACATGACCACGATCACGAGCATCATCATCACGACCATGATGATGAGTGCGGCTGCGGACATGACCACGATCATGAGCATCATCACCATCATGACCATGATGATGAATGTGGCTGCGGACATGACCACGATCACGAGCATCATCATCACGACCATGACGAGTGTGGCTGCGGACATGACCACGATCATGAGCATCATCATCACGACCATGATGACGAATGTGGCTGCGGACATCATCATGATCATCACCATCATCACGCAGACGAAGTATTTACCAGCTGGGGACGTGAGACTATTAAGAAGTTTACAAGAGAAGGGCTTGAAAAAATGCTGGAGAGCCTTTCCGCTTCTGAAGAGTATGGCGTGATCCTTCGTGCTAAGGGAATGCTTCCGGCAGAGGACGGAACATGGATCTACTTCGATATGGTTCCGGAAGAAACTGAGATCCGTGAAGGTTCACCGGAGTACACCGGACGTCTTTGCGTAATTGGTTCCAAGTTAAATGAAGAGAAACTGGCCAAGCTGTTCGGCGTAGCTTAATGCTTGACATATAAACGGGATAAAAGGCTTTTTGTAAGCTTGTTTGTTGCTGTTTATAAGCGATATATGCGAACGTACTGCTTTTAATTAAGAAAAATACAGGGAGGTTTCTGTAAATGGATGAAATTACAGTACCGATTTATCTCATAACCGGCTTCCTGGAAAGCGGCAAGACCTCTTTCCTTAGCTTTACCCTCCAGCAGGATTACTTCCGTACAGAGGGAAAGACACTTCTCATTCTCTGCGAAGAGGGAGAGGAAGAGTACGATGAAGAGGCTCTTGCAAAAGATAATGTTGTAGTCGAGGTTATTGAGAAAGAAGAAGATTTTACACCGGAGCGCCTTCAGGCACTGGATATTATCCATCAGCCGGAGCGTGTGGTTATGGAATATAATGGAATGTGGCTGGTAAGCAAATTTGAGGAGATGAAGCTCCCGGCAGGCTGGGGAATTGAACAGCACATTACCTGTGTAGATGCAAGCACATTCCAGGTATATATGCAGAATATGAAATCCATTTTTATGGATATGGTTCGTAATGCGGATATGGTTGTGTTTAACCGCAGCAAGAAAGAATATCCTCTTGCAAACTTCCGCAGAAGCATTAAGGTTGTAAACCCAAGTGCAGAGGTTATTTTTGAGGACGAAGAAGGCGAGATGACGGATATTTTCGCAGATCAGATGCCATTTGACCTGGATGCAGAGATTGTAGATATTCCGCCTGAAGATTACGGAATCTGGTTTGTAGATGCTATGGATCATCCGGATCGTTATGTGGGAAAAACTCTTCGCTTTAAGGCTCGTGCAAGACGTCCGAGAGGTATGGGCAGCAAGTTCTTCATTCCGGGACGTACTGCCATGACCTGCTGTGCAGATGATACTTCATTCCTGGGATATATCTGTAAGAGTGCATATGCACCGAAGCTGAAGCCCGGCGAGTGGGTTGAGGTGACTGCCAAGGTTGCCTTTGAAAACCGTTCTGAGTACCAGGGCGAGGGAATTGTTCTTTATGCAGAGAATGTGACCCCGTGCGAACCTCTGGCTGATGAGATGGTTTATTTCAACTAATTTGATAATAAATGAAAGTCATCTGCTTTATGCTATTGGTTAAGCAGGCTGCGGCTCTAGAGCTTTGGAATTGCTGTGGAGGACTTTCGTAGTAGAATAAGGAAAATAAGATTATGTATTTAGTTGTTGGACTGGGAAACCCCGGGAAGCAGTATGAGGCGACCCGCCACAATATGGGTTTTGATACGATCGATGTGCTTGTGGAACGTCATAAGATTCCGCAGGGCGGCGTAAAATTTAATGCTATGTACGGTTCCGGATTCATCGGAGGAGAGAAGGTAATCTTTATGAAACCTTTGTCCTTTATGAATTTAAGCGGTGGTCCGGTACAGGAGATGGCTGCTTATTTCAAAATCAATCCGGAGAGTGAGCTGATCATTATTCAGGACGATATTGATCTGGAGCCGGGACAGCTTCGTATCCGGAAGCAGGGCAGTGCAGGCGGCCATAATGGTCTGAAGGACATTATTGGCAGACTTGGCACACAGAAATTCATGCGTGTAAAAATTGGTGTAGGAGCCAAACCAAAAGGATGGGATCTGGCAGACCATGTGCTTGGCCGTTTTTCATCCGGGGACCGCAAGCTCGTGGATGAAGCAATTGAGTTTGCAGCAGATGCTGTAGAAAAAATTATAACAGATGGTCCGGATGCGGCGATGAATGAATACAACCGAAAGAGGGTTACTGAGTAACAAAGGAAGTCCAGCAACAAGCTGGGCTTCTTTTGCCCCTGGAGCGTCCCCCAAAAGCTTTGTGAAAATTATGACGTGCAGATAGCTTGCAGGAATGGTTTCATGTTTTGGGTGGGCTCTAAGGTGCGGCTTTTGAGAAAAGGAGGAAAGCCATGCTTTCATTTACCCAGCCCCTGAAGGGGATGGCAGAATTTGAAGAAATAGAAAAAAGCCTTGAGAAAAATCAAGGCATTGTGCAGATCACAGGCTGTCTGGAATCCCAGAAGGCACATCTGATCCATGGGCTTTCCGGCAAAACACCTATGCGCCTTGTGATCGCAGGAGATGAGCGCCAGGCTAAGGAAATCTTCGAGGACTTGCGCTTTTATGACAAAAATACCATGTTTTACCCGGCGAAGGATCTTCTCTTTTTCCAGGCAGATATTCAGGGAAATCTGTTGATCCGCCAGAGAATGTGTGTGGTAAAGGCACTTCTGGAGCAGAAGGAACTGACTGTGGTTACCAGCATTGACGGCTGTATGGACTATCTGATGCCCCTGGAAGAAATCGGGAAAAAGGTGCTTCATTTCTATTCTGACAGCGTGATCAACATGGATGTACTGAAAAATACCCTTGTGCAGCTTGGATATGAACGCGTAGGACAGGTGGAAATGCCGGGACAGTTTTCTGTGCGCGGTGGTATTGTAGATATTTATTCCCTTACAGAAGAGAATCCATGGAGAATTGAGCTGTGGGGAGATGAAGTGGATTCTATCCGAAGCTTTGACGCAGAGAGCCAGCGCTCTCTTGAAAATCTGGATGAGATTGCCATTTATCCGGCTGTGGAGTGGAATAACGGCAAAAAGATGGTATCTTTTGTGGATTATTTTCCCAGGGAAAAAATGCTTCTGTTTCTGGATGAACCCAACCGTATTTTGGAAAACGGACTGGGCGTGGAGGAAGAGTATGCCGCCAGCCGCACACATCGTGAAGAAAAAGGAGAAAAGAACCTTCCGGTTCAGTGGCTTTGTGAATTTTCCAAGGTTCAGAAAGAGCTGAATAAACTTCGTGCAGTGTCGTTGTCGGCATTGGAGCCAAGAGGCGTGGAGTGGAATTTTGCCCCGGAGAAATATAATCTGACGGTGCAGAGCGTAACTTCTTATAACAGCAGCTTTGAGCTTCTGGTGGAGGATCTGAGAAAGTATAAGAAAAAAGGCTACCAGATTGCCTTGCTTTCCGGTTCCAGGACAAGGGCGGAGCGTCTGGCAAAGGATTTGCAGGAGCATGAGCTGAATGCTTTTTACGGTTCAGATTATGACCGCGTGATCAATCCAGGGGAAATTATGGTTCTCTATGGACACGCCCGGAAAGGCTTTGAGTATCCGCTGATCAAATTTGCGGTGATCACAGAGTCCGATATTTTCGGCCAGGAGCAGAAAAAAAAGAAAAAGAAAAAAGTCTACAACGGCAAGCGGATCCAGGATTTTGCAGAGCTGTCTATCGGGGATTATGTGGTCCATGAAAAGCATGGACTGGGAATTTACCGTGGAATTGAGAAAGTTGAAGTAGATAAGGTCTTAAAAGACTATATCAAGATTGAATATCGTGATGGAAGTAATCTGTATATTCTGGCAACGCAGCTGGATGCGCTGCAGAAATATTCCGGCGCAGATACAGCCAAGGCACCGAAGTTGAACAAGCTGGGAACCCAGGAGTGGAACCGCACGAAGTCCAAGGTAAAGGGCGCTGTCAAAAATATCGCCAAAGAGCTGGTGGAGCTTTACGCTGTGCGCCAGGAAAAAGAAGGTTATGTGTGCGGTCCGGATACAGTGTGGCAAAAGGAATTTGAGGAAATGTTCCCATATGAGGAGACAGAGGATCAGCTGAACGCCATCGAGGATACCAAGCGGGATATGGAGAGCACCAAGATCATGGATCGTCTGGTGTGCGGAGATGTTGGATATGGTAAGACGGAGGTTGCTCTTCGCGCAGCGTTTAAAGAGGTGCAGGAGAGCCGGCAGGTTGTTTACCTTGCACCAACTACCATTTTGGCGCAGCAGGTGTACAACACCTTTGTCCAGAGAATGAAGGAGTTTCCGGTGCGCGTGGATCTGCTTTGCCGATTCCGTACACCTGCCCAGCAGAAAAAGACTTTGCAGGATCTGAAAAAAGGACAGGTAGACGTTGTGATCGGTACCCACAGAGTTCTTTCCAAGGATGTGGAGTATAAGAATCTGGGGCTTCTGATCGTTGACGAGGAACAGCGTTTCGGCGTTACTCACAAGGAGAAAATCAAGCAGCTGAAAAAGGATATTGATGTTCTGACTCTGACTGCGACACCCATTCCACGAACCCTTCATATGAGTATGATCGGAATCCGTGACATGAGTGTGCTGGAGGAGCCGCCTATGGATCGTATGCCGATCCAGACTTATGTGATGGAGTATGATGAGGAGACTGTCAGGGAAGCTATCGGAAGAGAACTGCGAAGAGGCGGCCAGGTTTATTATGTTTATAACCGGGTTACAGATATTGATGAGGTTGCCCTGCGGATTTCCAAGCTGGTGCCGGACGCAAGGGTGGATTTTGCCCATGGACAGATGAGCGAGAGAGAACTGGAACGGGTTATGTATGACTTTATCAATGGGGACATTGATGTGCTGGTTTCCACTACTATTATCGAGACAGGACTGGATATTTCCAATGTAAATACCATGATCATCCATGATTCTGACAAGTATGGGCTTTCCCAGCTTTATCAGCTGCGAGGCAGGATCGGACGTTCCAACAGGACAGCGTATGCGTTTCTGATGTACCGAAGGAACACCATGCTTCGGGAAGTGGCGGAAAAACGACTTTCTGCTATCCGTGAGTTTACAGATCTGGGAAGCGGATTTAAGATCGCCATGCGTGATCTGGAGCTTCGAGGGGCTGGAAATCTGCTGGGAGCACAGCAGCATGGGCATATGAACGCAGTGGGCTATGATCTTTACTGTAAAATGCTTAGCGAGGCGGTCAAGGAGGCAAAGGGTATTCATACCATGGAAGACTTCGAGACTACCATTGACCTGAATATGGATGCTTTTATCCCGGACACCTACATCAGCAATGAATTCCAGAAACTGGATATTTATAAGCGCATTGCAGGGATTGAGTCCCAGCAGGAGTATGATGATATGCTGGAAGAGCTGATCGACCGGTTTGGGGAGCCGCCGAAAGCAGTGCTGAATCTGCTGGCTATTGCAAGACTGAAAGCACTGGCACATCAGGGCTACATTACGGAAATCAAGCAGATGCAGCGTGAGATCAGGATCACCCTTTACGAAAATGCACATCTGAACCCGGAAGGAATTCCGCCGCTGGTTGCCAAGTACCGCAGACAGCTGCAGTTTAAACCGGATAAAGAACCGAAGTTCCTGTTTGCACCGGTGGGGGATATTGTGCAGGCGCTGACGGTGTTTGCAAAGGAACTGATGGAATTGGTGGAAGAGGAAGGAAAGAGCGAAAAGTAGTAGACAGCTGGGCTGTTGAATGCTTTCGGATATTTTGATTTAAAGTAGGTTTTGGGTGGGGAAGATCCGATGGAAATTCGCGAAAATTGTGTGAATTCTATCAGATTTTCCCCTTTCTACTTGCCCTCATGGGAAAAAAGTTTTATACTCTTATTAGCGTGTCCGCATTGGGAAATCATGTCGGCTGTGCGTGGTGACTAAGCGGCACATCAGTGAAAGGGTAATTGGTGATCAATATGAAGAAAATCGTGAAGAACACAACCGTAGTGGCATTAAGTGGCGTAATGGCAATTGGAATGCTTTCCGGATGTGGAAGTAAGTCTATAGATGGAGAGAAAACCGTTGCGACTGTAGATGGCACAGACATTCCTATGGGTGTTGTAAGTCTGTATGCACGTGAGTCACAGGCACAGACCGTTGCCATGTATAAGAGCTTTATGGGAAGTGCAGGAAATATCTGGAGCCAGGTAGTAGATGAGGATGCTGGTACTACGTACGGTGAGCAGGCTGTAGGACAGTTCCTGGAGCAGGTTGAGCTGATGTACATCATGAAGGAGAAGGCAGCAGACTATGGCGTTGAGGTTACTTCTGATGATGAGACTGCTATTGCAGATGCAGCAGCACAGTTTATGCAGGACAATGACGAGGACACTCTGAAGGAGCTTGCTGTTTCCGAAGATCAGGTTAAGACTCTTCTGGAGCTTGAGACTTATCGTCAGAGAATTTACGATCCGATCCGCAACGAGGCTGAGGTTAACATAACGGATGAGGAGGCACAGCAGTCTTCTTTCAGCTATGTAAGTATTTCCATCAGTGGAGATGACCTTACCGATGATGATATTGCTACCCGCAAGGAGCAGGCACAGGAGATCCTGGATAAGATGAAAGAGGATCCGACAGCAGACATGGGCGAGACAGCCAAGGCTGTTGATGATACTTACAGCGGACTGACCGGAACTATTTTCACAAATGACAGTGATGATGAGGATATTTCCAATTCTTATGATGACGCTGTTGTAGAAGCGCTGAGAACTCTGAAGGATGGAGAGGTTTACGACGAGCTGGTTGAGACTGATAGCAGCGTATATGTACTTCGGATGGACAAAGTAAAAGACGAGGATGCAACCGCTTCCAAGAAAGAGTCCCTTGAGAACACCAAGCGCAGCGAATACTATTCCGAGACAACTCAGAAATGGCTGGATGATGCTGATATTACTGTAAATGATAAGGTGCTTTCTACTTTGACAATTACAGATGAGCACAGCTTTACAATTAAGGAGACTACAGCGGATACAAGTGAAGATGCAGCAGCTGATACAACAGATGCTACCGAGGATACTACTTCTGAGGATGCCGAGGCAGCAGATGAGGACGAGGATGCTGATACTGCTGAGACAGATGCTGCAAAGAGCGACAGCGCAGAGGAAGCTGATACCACAGACAGCGCTGACAGTACAGACGAGACTGCAGAAGAGGACAGTGCAGACAGCAAGGCCGAGGACAGCAGCGAGAGCGCTGATTCTGAGGAGAACGCAGAGGATACTGCAGAAGAGACAACTGAGGAGAACTAAAAGTGAGATAAAGATCGAAACTTGTTGTATCGTATGTATTGCAAAATGTTTTCTGAAAGAATTGAGATTATATAAAGTGGAGAAAATGATAAAAGAGCCTGCCTGGGGTGATTCGGGCGGGCCCTTTGTCTATACAAAGTAAAATACTTATGAAAAAAGCTTTTCGCTACAAAGTAAGGTTTCAGAAAATGCAGGTACAGCAGATTGAACATGTGGATAACAATTACACAGGGGGACAACATGAAAAAGATACTTCTTATTGCAACCGGGGGAACCATTGCTTCCAAATATACAGCAGAGGGGCTGGCACCGCAGATTTCCGCAGATGAGCTGTTGGAATATATTCCTGAAGCCCGGGAATTCTGCACCATTGATACCGTTCAGCCTTTTGCCCTGGACAGTACCAATGTGTGTGCAGACCATTGGCTGAAGCTGGCCAGACTGATCGAATCCAAATATGAATTTTATGATGGCTTTGTGCTTTGCCATGGAACGGACACTATGGCATATACAGCTGCTGCTTTGTCTTATCTGATCCAGAATAACCGCAGACCTATCGTGATTACCGGTGCCCAGAAACCTATTGACCTGGCAATTACAGATGCACGTTCCAATCTTCTGGACAGTCTCCGCTTTGCCTCTCACGACCGCGCTCATGGAATTTCCATTGTGTTTGGGGGAAAAGTGATCGCAGGAACCAGAGCAAAGAAGGAATTTTCCAAAAGTTACAATGCCTTTTCCAGTATTAATTATCCGGATATTGCATCCATTCACGATCAGAAGATTATTTTTTATATTGATGACAAAGACCAGTCCACCAAGCCACTGGTGTTTTATCATGAGATGAATCAGAAGATTTTTCTGCTCAAATTGATTCCGGGGATTGACGGGAAAGTATTGGATGCTCTTTTTCCCTCTTATTCCGGACTGATCATTGAATCCTTCGGCGTAGGCGGTCTGCCTCATTACGAAAATGATAATTTTATAGATGCGATCGCGCATTGGATTGAAGCTGGCAAGCCTGTGTGCATGGCGACCCAGGTTACCCATGAGGGAAGCGACATGGAAGTTTATCAGGTTGGAAAGGTCATCAAGGAACGGTTCCCGGTGCTGGAGTCGTATGATATGACGCTGGAGGCGTCTGTGACGAAAATGATGTGGGCGCTGGGACAGACACGGGATATGGAGAAGTTTAAGGAGTTATTTTATACGACCATTAATCATGATTTATTGTTTCTGTAAGTAAGTCTTGAAATTTTCTGGAGTGTTAAGCTAAAATAAAAAAGCTGAAATTATGGAGCTGATAATACTTTCAGAGAATCTTTATGGATGGAGCGCAAGGCAACAGACTCAATTCATATCAGAGATGGGATATCGGTTTTGAAAACATATTTTCTGGAATACTGGAGGACATATATAAATGAACAAAAAAGAAATTTCTGAAATCAAGAAACAGCTGACACCAGCCAATTGCAACATTACCAGAATTTGTGGATGCTATGTGGATGCTGAAAAGAATAAAAAAACAGAACTGAAAGAAGCGTTCCTTTCCCTCTCCGAGGAAGAAATGTTCAAATATTTTGAAATATTCAAGAAAACCCTTTCTGGTACTCTTGGAAAGAACCTGATGAATATGGAATTCCCTCTGGCAGAGGAAAAAGAGGGTGGCAAACACGAATTCCTCATGAAGCTCCGCGCCAGTAAACTGAAGGATGACGCTTTAATTGAGAGCTTTTATGACAAAATTATCGAAAATTACGATTATCCGGAAAATTACTACATAATCCTGGTACACGCTGTGTACGATATCCCGGGAAGAACTTCAGATGGAATCGATATGGATGATGCTTCTGAAGAGATTTATGAGCACCTTCTTTGCAGTATCTGTCCGGTGAAGCTGTCTAAGGCAGGTCTTTGCTACAATGCGGAGGCAAATCTGATCCAGGACCGTATCCGTGACTGGATCGTGGAAATGCCAGAGAACGGCTTCCTTTTCCCGTTATTTAATGACAGAAGCACAGACATCCACGGCATGCTCTACTATTCTAAGAATGCAGAGCAGCTTCACGATATTTTTGTGGATGAAGTGTTTGGCTGTACTGCTCCGCTTTCTGCAGGCGGACAGCGTGATTCTTTCAACATGCTGGTGGAGGAAACCCTTGGTGACGACTGCCAGTATGACACCGTTATTGGAATCCATGAGAAATTGAACGAGATCATTGAAGCACAGAAAGATTCCCCAGACCCGGTTGTGCTCACTCAGTCTGAGGTGAAACGTCTCTTTGAGGACTGCGGTGTAGAAGACGAGAAACTGGAAACTTTTGATAACCAGTATGAGGCTGTAGCCGGTGAAAAAGCCACCATGGTAGCCTCTAATATTACCAATACCCGTAAATTCGAGATCAAAACTCCGGATGTAGTGATCCATGTTGAACCAGATAAAGTGGAACTGGTGGAGACCAGGATCATTGACGGCCGCAAGTGTCTGGTGATTCCTATGGAAGACGTAGAGATCAACGGAATCCGTGTGCGGATGGGCGGGGAGAGCAGTGAGGAATCCGAGGAAGAGTTTGAGTAATATTCTTGGTTGTGATAAAATTTTTTTGCCGAATATGAAATATAAAAGGCTTGTTGTAAAAGAAATAGTTGTAAAACAAATAGTTTTAAAACAGGAAGGATGCAATTCTTGGCGAGTTGCATCCTTCCTGTTTTTGCCTGGATGAGGGTTTCATAATGGGGGCATGCAAATTGTGGGAATGATTTTGGGGCGTAATCTGGAATTAAGAATATCAGAAGTAAAACCTAAATAATTCTACGATTGTAGAAAAAGTGATTGACATTTAATTTCTACAGATGTAGTATATAACCAACTTCTACAAAAGTAGAAAATGAAAGGGGATTTTACTATGAAAATGAAACTGGTTAAAATGATAGCACTTATGGCGGCGGTGACATTAAGTGGTTGTTCAGCTGGAACTTTAGAAAATACCGGAAATTCTGCCTCTGATTCTGCTGCAAATATAGTATCTTCAAATAAAAAGGCTTCTTCATCCACGAAGGGATCAAATACTGTAAGTTCCATTGGTACGGCAGGTAATACTGCAAGTGGTGCAGCAGGTAATACCGCAAATAGCACAGCAGGTAATACTACAGGTGGCGCGGCAGGGAATACCATAGCCAGTACAGCAGGTAATACCACAGCTGGCACAGCAGGTAATACCACAGGTGGTGTGGCAGGGAATACCACAGCCAGTACAGCAGGTAATGCCACAGCTGGTGCGACAAGTAATACCACAACTGCCACAACAGATGCTACATCCGATATTCTTTCCACCACAACAATCACCCTGTATGATAGTGATGGAAATACAGTTTCTGTAGAAAGAACAATTTACAAAAATTATGACTGCGAATATGTAGATGCTGACGGTATGGAATACAGCACCGATGACGATGTTTATTTTACAGATGAAAATGGAAAGACCTACCAGTCCTTAAATGACAGTACCCATTATTTTGGTGCCGAGTTAGAGCAGCATGTATTACAAGATGCCAATGGAAACGGTGTGACAGTTACAGAAACAACTAATGGAGATTATTACTATATGGATGATAATGGTACTGGTTATATTGACAACGGCGACGGAACCTGGACGGATGAGAATGGGAATAGTTATACAGAATAAGAGGAGGGATGCGGCTGAAAGTTTTTTTCAAAAAGGTGTCAGGCTGTGTACCATTCTCGGGCTATGGAAATGTGGTGTTTGGCTTTTTTAGTCATACACCCTTTTTTTGTATTAAAGACTGGCAAAAATCCTCAGTGGAATAAATCGCAGTGCTGTGTTAATATAGAAGAAAATTGTTATTGTTTATTGGTAACGCAAAATCGCAGAAAGGACGGCTGTCTTATGGGAATCTACCTGAATCCGGGGAATAATAAATTCAAAAGAGCGGTGAATTCGGATATTTACGTGGATAAAACAGGATTAATAAAATATACAAATAGTATTGTCGATACGCTGCAGTCCTGTGTATGTGTCAGCAGACCAAGGCGTTTTGGAAAGTCTATGGCAGCAGATATGCTTACGGCTTATTACAGTAAGGGCTGTGATTCCAGAGAACTCTTTTCCGGTTTGGAAATTGCCAAGGATGAAAGCTTTGAGGAACATTTGAATAAATACGATACCATTTTTCTGAACATGCAGGAATTTTTGAGCAGAAGTTCAAATGTGAAGGAATTGTTGGAGAGAGTAGAAGGCAAAGTAATCCGCGAATTGAAGAAACAGTACCCTGATGTGGAATTATATGACGAAAATGATCTGGCGGAAACTATGCAGGATATTTTTGCAGAAAGTGAGTGCCCTTTTATAGTTATTATTGACGAGTGGGATTGTATTTTCCGGGAGTTCAAACATGATAAGGCTGCGCAGGAGATTTACCTTGATTTTCTGCGTGATCTGCTTAAGGATAAAGAATACATTTATCTTGCCTATATGACGGGAATTTTGCCAATAAAGAAATACGGAACCCACAGTGCACTGAATATGTTCGATGAATTTTCAATGATTGATCCGGGCCCCTTGGCTGAATATGTAGGTTTTACAGAAAAAGAAGTAGAAGCACTTTGCCAGAAGTATCAGATGGATATTAATGAGATCAAAAACTGGTATGATGGTTATTCTTTTGAAGAAGTAGAATCTGTATACAGCCCGAAGTCGGTTGTGAGCTGCATGCGCCTTGGAAAACTGGGAAATTATTGGAATCAGACAGAGACTTTTGAGGCATTGCAGATTTATATTGATATGAATTTTGAAGGACTCCGGGATGATGTTCTGAGAATGATTGCAGGAGAAGCAGTACCAGTAAATACAGGAATTTTTACCAACGATATGATAACTTTCAGAATTAAAGATGATGTGTTGACATTGTTGATTCATTTGGGGTATCTGGGGTATCATTATGCAGAAAAGACTGTTTTCATTCCAAATAATGATATTCGCTTAAAATTTATCTGTGCATTTTTAGATATATATGTAAAAGCTAGTTTGAAAATACAATACAGAAAAGAGGAATCCATATGACTCTGGCACAACTTCGTTACGCGATTACGGTGGCAAATTCCAATTCCATGAATGAAGCTGCCCGGAATCTTTTTATATCACAGCCCAGTTTATCCTCAGCAATCCGTGAACTGGAGGAGGAAATCGGAGTAGAGCTTTTTCGCAGGACCAACCGTGGAATTTCCGTCACCCCAGAGGGAGAGGAATTCCTGGGCTACGCCCGCCAGGTGGTAGAGCAATACGAACTGATCGAATCCAAATACGTTTCCAAAGAACATACCAAGAAGAAATTCAGTGTTTCCATGCAGCACTACACCTTCGCAGTAAATGCTTTCGTGGAAATGGTGAAGCAGTTCGGAATGGACGAATACGAATTCGCCGTCCACGAAACCCGCACCTACGACATCATCACCGACGTAAAAGACTTCAAAAGCGAGATCGGCATCCTTTACCTGAACGACTTTAACCACAAAGTCCTTGAGAAACTTTTCCACGAGTTCAATTTGGAATTCCACCCAATTCTGGAATGCAGCATCTATGTCTACATGTGGAAAGGCCATCCCCTTGCCGACCGCGACCTGATCACCCTGGAAGACCTTCGCGAGTACCCCTGCCTCTCCTTCGAGCAAGGCACCTACAACTCCTTCTACTTCGCCGAAGAAGTCCTGAGCACCTACGAATACAAACGCCTTATCAAAGCCAACGACCGCGCCACCCTCCTGAACCTGATGGTAGGCCTCAACGGCTACACCCTCTGCTCCGGAATCATCTGCGAAGAACTAAACGGCTCCGACTACTGCGCCGTGAAGCTAGACTCCGACGAGGTCATGACAATTGGCTACCTGGCTAGGAAAGGTACCACAATTAGCAAATTAGGGCAGAAGTACCTGGAAGAGATTGCCAAATACAAGGACAAAGCATTACGATAATCCATTCACTTACGTAAACTTCCATTTGCAACTAAAGCTGAACCTAACCACCCACTACACCCCCCACTTTCAGTTTGGGCGGAAACAGCGCAGCGCCTTCCCGCCCAAACGTCCGCTTCGCTCAACTGTTCACCAACCAGTACACAGCCAGTGGGGGAGGGATAAATCTAAGCGAGCCATTTAAGGAGCGCCCTTAGTGGCGGTGAGATCCATGACTTACGGAGACTTATGCGAGAGGGCTCTCCCGAGCGCATTAGTCGCAGTTAGTCATTAGCTCACCAGAACGTTGCGACGGCGAGCGTGATTTATCCCTCCCCCGCTGGCGTCCACTTTAGCTATAGCCTTACCCTATAACTAGCCCAAACTTTTAAGAATTAACACTTTTACTCCAATTGTGTTATAGTAACCATATCGACGATGAAACACCACTTAAAGGAAAGAGGAAAGACATGTCTTCAATATTAATCCAAGATGTGAGCAAAACCTTCGAAACCAAAGACGGTTCCGTACAAGCCCTGAAACACGTAAGCCTCTCCATTGAAACCGGAGACATCTACGGAATCATCGGAATGTCCGGTGCAGGAAAAAGTACCCTGGTACGATGTATGAACTTTCTGGAAGTACCATCCGAAGGAAAAGTATTAATAGACGGAAAATCCCTCAGCGAATTTTCCCCAAAAGAACTCCGCAAAGAGCGAGAGAAAATAGGAATGATTTTCCAGCATTTTAACCTGCTCATGCAGAAAAACGTACTGGAAAACGTCTGCTTCCCACTGTACATCCAGGGGAAGAAAAAAGCCGAAGCAAGAGCAAAAGCCCTGGAGCTTCTGGAAATCGTAGGACTGGCAGACAGAGCGAAAGCATATCCCGCACAGCTCTCCGGTGGACAGAAACAAAGAGTGGCAATCGCCAGAGCCCTGGCCTCCGATCCACAGATACTGCTCTGTGACGAAGCCACAAGCGCTCTGGATCCCCAGACCACATCCTCCATACTTGAACTTTTGCAGGACATCAATCAGAAATTCGGAATCACCATTGTGATCATTACCCACCAGATGTCAGTTGTCCGTGAGATTTGTACTCATGTGGCAATTATGAAAGACGGTGAAGTAAAAGAACAAGGCCTTGTAGAAGAAATCTTCAGCCACCCGAAATCACAGGTAGCCAAAGAACTGATTAGCAAGGATTCTGGAAACGACGTAGAAAGCAAAAAGCTTACCCAGTCAGAAATCCAGGACGGCGAAATCGTTCGAATCGTATTCTCTGAGAACTCCGCATTCGAACCAGTAATCGCAAACCTTATATTAACCTTCCACGAACCTGTAAACATTCTGAAGGCAAACACCAAAAACGTAGGCGGTGTAGCCAAAGGAGAAATGATCCTCCAGTTCATGAGTGACAGTACCAATGTACCGGAGATGAAGAAATTCCTTACAGAACGTGGACTTGAGATAGGGGAGGCGAACTGATTATGTGGACGAAACAAGTAACCGATATGATAATCGCAGGTGTAGGGGAAACATTATATATGACCCTGTTTTCCACCTTCTTCGGATATGTATTTGGAATGCCCCTTGGAATCCTGCTGAAAGTATCCGACAAAGAGGGTCTGCGGCCAAACGCAGTACTATATAAGATCCTAGATGTGATCGCAAATATTTTCCGAAGCATCCCATTCCTGATCCTGTTGATCCTGCTCATTCCATTCACCAGATTTCTGGTAGGAAAAAGCTATGGAACCACAGCCACTATCGTACCCCTTACCATTGCGGCAATCCCTTTTATCGGACGAATGGTAGAGTCTTCCTTAAATGAGGTAGACCCGGGAGTTATCGAGGCTGCAAGATCCATGGGAGCAAGCAACCTTCAGATCGTATTTAGGGTAATGCTGGTAGAAGCAAGAACATCCCTGATCTCAGGAGCTACCATTGTAACAGGAACTATCCTTGGTTACTCCGCAATGGCAGGAACCGTAGGAGGAGGCGGACTTGGAGACATTGCAGTCCGTTACGGATACAACCGCTGGCAGACGGACATCATGCTGGTGACAGTTATCCTTCTGGTAGTACTGGTACAGATTTTCCAGACAATTGGTATGTTCATAGCCAACAAGCTGGATAAAAGAAAATAAGCCACAGATTATTTTATAAGAAATGGTATCTGTGAGCAGTAACCAAAATCGATAATTGACAGGAGTTTTTAGTAGCCCCTGTTTATTATAAAAAATGATTGTAATGTAGAAACTAAATATATTTTTCAAAAAATAAGGAGGAACTTTATTATGAAAAAATTAATCGCAGCAGCACTCACAGGAGCATTAGTACTTGGAACCGTTGGAACATCCGTTGTTTTCGCAGCAGATGATGACAAAACCATTACAGTAGCAGCATCCGAGACACCACATTCCGAGATCCTTGAAGCAGCAAAACCGATCCTTGAGGAAGAGGGATACGACCTTGAGGTAACGGTATTTGATGATTATGTACAGCCAAACGAAGTTGTAGAGAGCGGCGATTTCGATGCAAACTACTTCCAGCACATTCCATATCTGAACAGCTTCAACGAGGAAAAAGGAACTCACCTTGTAAATGCAGGCGGAATCCACTACGAGCCCTTTGGAATTTATCCTGGAACAAAATCCAGCCTTGATGATATCGCAGATGGCGACACAATCGCAGTACCGAACGATACCACAAACGAGGCAAGAGCACTTCTTCTTCTCCAGGACAACGGAATTATCAAACTGAAAGACGGTGCTGGCCTTGAGGCAACTGTAAACGATATTGAGGAGAACCCATACAACGTAGAAATCGTTGAGCTTGCAGCTGAGCAGGTAGCACGTGTTGCAGAAGAGACTTCTTACATTGTCCTTAACGGAAACTATGCACTTCAGGCTGGTTATTCTGTATCCAAAGATGCACTTGCATATGAGACCTCTGATTCCGAAGCTGCCAAAACATATGTAAACGTAATCGCAGTAAAAGAAGGAAACGAGAACAGCGACAAGATCAAAGCTCTTGTAGATGTATTAAAATCTGACGAGATCAAAGACTTCATCAACGAGAAATATGACGGAGCCGTTATCCCATTCGAGGATAGCGATGACGCAGAGGCTGAGGACACAGAAGCAGCAGATGCAGAAGCTGACACAGCAGACGAGGCAGCTGAGGAGACAGACGCTGAATAATCTGTAAAAATTAAACAGGATTTTATTAAGAGAGTGATTATAAATCGGATTGAAATGCATTGGAAAAGATACATTTCAGTCCGATTTTTGCCTGTAAAAAAAGAAGTGTCCAATATATAGAACAGCACATAATTATGGAAAAGGGTGACCTGCAGCCCTCTGCAAAAACAGTTGAAAAACCTTATAAAATCTGCTATTATAAAAACGAATTTTTTAGGTATCGAGGTGAGGCCAAGTGAAAAAAAACGAATGTGCGAACCGGTTTGTCTGCCTGTTTTTCAGTGTGGCAGTTGCGGTTTTGTGTGTGCTTTTTGCAGGCATGGAAGCGAAGAGCATTATGCATGTTTACGATCTGAAACCGGCCTCAGCTTCTTTGATTTCACCAGAGCTTTCCAGAAGCACCCAGACAAGTGCAGAAGAATTGACAGGACTTCGGCAGGTGTCTGTAAGGCTGGAGGCGGACCAGCGCCTTCGCCACAGGTCAGGCGTGGAAATTGTGGTGCTCATCATGCTGGCAGTTCTGCTGGCGAATACCGTATTTTATAAAGCAAAGAAACATCTGCTGACCAGAAATGATGCTGACGGCAGACGGTTTATCATCTGTTACATCCATCATCAGGACGGACAGAAGCACTGAAGATCATATACCATTGTTTCATATTGCTGATTGCTGCAATTGTTTTCATTATGAGTAAAGCATTGCAGTGGAGAGCAATTATTTTCCATGTAAACAAACGTATATGATTGGAGGTATGGCACTATATGTTACTTAATATTTTTATAGGAGTAATGATTGTTGCAGCCATTGCTGTCGGTATCTGGATGGCATGGTTTGACAGTCATGGAGGAAAGAAATGATAGCACAGATTTTTGCAGTAGTAATTTTCCTGGCGATGTTCATTCTGATCATCACAGAAGTATGGGAAAGACATATTGTTACGCTGGGATGTGCGCTCCTTACATTGATTCTTGTATTTGGAATCTGTATGCACAGCCCCTCAGCAATTATTGAAACACTGAACATACATAGTATTTTTTCACCGGGATTCTGGCACACAGCAGGTGAAGCAAGCGAAGCTTCTGCTGGAATCAACTGGGAAACTATCGTGTTCATCGCTGGTATGATGATCATGGTAGAAGGCATGGCAAACTCCGGATTTTTCCGCTGGTTATGCATGAAGATCGCGAAATTGGTTAAATACCAGATCATCCCGATCTTTATCACATTTATGCTCCTGTCCTTTGTACTTGCTATGTTTATCGATAGTATCACCGTAATCCTGTTCCTTGCAGCGGTTACCGTAGAATTGTCACAGCTGCTGAAATTTAATCCGGTACCAATGATCCTTGCAGAGATTTTCTGCGCCAACCTTGGTGGATCCGCAACCATGTGCGGAGATCCGCCGAACATTATCATTGGAACATCACTTGGATTTTCCTTTGCAGATTTCGTGACAAACACAGGTCTGATCGCGGTGATCGCACTGGTACTGGTTGTAATCTATTTTTACTTTATTTTCCGCAAAGAGCTTACCGAAAATGCGGGAAAAATTGATCCGTCTACGTTACCGGATCCGGAAGAAGCGATTGTAAGCAAGAAGGGCTTCACCATCAGCTGTGTGATCTTCCTCTGCGCTGTTGTCCTTCTGGTAACACATTCCCAGACAGGGCTTACCGTATCCTGTATCGGTGTATTTATCGCAGCAGTGACACTGATCACTTCCGGAAAAGATGCTTTGGACCTTCTGAAAAAGGTTGATTACAAGACACTGCTGTTCTTCGTAGGACTTTTCGTAGTTGTTGGCGGTCTGGAGCAGACCGGTATCCTTACGATCCTGGCTGGATTTATTGGAAAAGTCAGCGGCGGAAACCTGATGGTAATGATCGCCATCATTATCTGGGTATCTGCTATCGCAAGTGCATTTATTGATAACATTCCGTTTGCAGCTACCATGATCCCGGTTATTGACAGTCTAGCAGCCGCACAGGGAGTTGATATTTCCATTCTGGCATGGGCTCTTGCAATGGGTACTGACATCGGCGGAAGTGCAACCCCGATCGGAGCTTCTGCAAACGTAGTCGGTATCGCAACAGCAGCCAAGAGCGGTCACATGATCAAATGGGGAAAATACTGCAAGGCAATGGCACCTGCCACGATCCTGGTTGTCCTCGTTTCCATGCTGATGATTTATGCTAGATATTTATAATGCCATAAGGGGGAAGTGTAGAACTGTCAATTATCAGAGAAAAAGCAGTGCCAAAGATCTGGCATGCCATGAATAACTGACAGTTGGTCTTGCCCGCTTTTAACGGCATTTTATCCGGAAAAATCCGTGAAACAAGAGCGGATTTCTCTGGTTAGAAGGGAGGATACCATGAAAACACAAAAACAGGTGATCATTTCCATCGGACGAGAGTTCGGAAGCGCAGGCCATGAAATTGCAGAGCGAATCGCCAAGCGCTATGGACTTTCTTTATACGATCACAATCTTTTACGCGAGGTGGCAGACAGCCATAACGTAAATCCAGAAGAGCTGGAAATCTTTGACGAGATGAAGCACAACAAATTTCTTTACCGCACAGTGAAAGGAATGAGCAGTTCTCCGGCAGACAACGTTGCTATGATGCAGTTCAATTTTCTTCGGGAAAAGGCTGAAAAAGGAGAATCCTTTGTAGTTGTAGGACGTTGCTCTGAGACAATCCTGAAGGATTATGAGGGCCTGATTTCCATCTTCATTATTGGAGACATGGATCAGAAAATTGCCCGTGTAGCCCGTCTTTATGGAAAAACCGATAAAGAAGCTGAGCGCTTTATCAAAGAGAAAGACAGAAAGAGAAAGAAATACCACGACAGTCATTGCAATTCCAAATGGTCAGATTCCCATACCTATGATCTGAGTCTGAACAGCAGCACTCTTGGCGTGGAGGGAAGCGTTGAATTTCTTTCATCTTATATTGACAAAAGGATATCAAAAATGAAATAATAAGCTTAATGACAAAGGTTCTGCCAGGACGCATACAAGTGTCAGGGCGGAACCTTTGTGGTTTTTGTGGCCGCAGTCAGTAAGAGTAGTCAGAAATAGTTCTGATGTTGGGAAGGTGCTACCCTAAAGCCACGAACTCTCATTTATCCAGGAGGAAAATTTATGTTCACTGATGACGAAAAAGACTACATTATGCGTATGATCAAAGAGATTGCCCGTGTCCTTGCCAGCGTCATGCTTGGGAAAAAATATGTCCAGGTGGAATTGCCGGTAGAATCCAAATATCAGATTTCCGGAGACAAGCTTCACCATATGAAAACCATGGTGGACAGAGGCGAGATCAACGAGGCAGAGAACGAACTTCTTGACCGGATCGATTACGCTGACAAAGAAGCTCTGGCAGAAGCTATGTTTTTCTACGAATATGCTGCATCCAAAGGGGATGAATTTCTGGAAGCGCACAACTATTCCCTGGAGGAAATAAGGGATGGGATCCAGCAGCTGGCAGAAGATGCTGGATATGGAAATATTATAAATATGCTTGATATAAAATAGAATCTCTTGTGATATATGAAATACTGCGATTTTATTAAGTCTGCGCCCAAAAGTATTTTTGCCAAGTGGGAGCGCCATAGGCGTGGAACAGCTGACTTTCCTATATGGAGATGTCGCCGACAGGCGGCATGTCCGTTTAGAGTGAAATTGTGATCACGCTTAAAATGATGAGGAGATTATAAGATGTTTCTTGAAAAAAACAGAGACCGGATAGAAAAAGACTTTGAAGATTTTTCCAGGGAACTGCCAGGAAAAGCGGAAGAGATAAAGAAGAGAATGGAAGCACTAAGTCCTGATATTGTGATCGGAATGAAATATCTGTACAGCAATATGCCCTACAGCGATGTGGGAAACTATACCTTTGACACTTATCTGGATTATGTGCAGCAGGGAATCTATCTCTGGGAAAATTCCCCTTATGTAAAGAATTATCCAGAGCTTTATTTCCTGAATTACGTGCTTTTTCATCGGACAAATGATGAAGAAATCAAACCATGCCGTACCTATTTCTGGAAAAAAATAAAGGATAAGGTCCAGGGGAAGGCCATGGTGGAAGCTGCACTGGAAATCAATCACTGGTGTGCGGGAGAAGTGATGTACCAGGGAACGGACATGCGTACCGGCTCCGCACTGGAAATTTACAGAAGCGGTGTAGGCCGCTGTGGTGAGGAAGCCGTCTTTGTGGTAAATGTAATGCGAAGTGCCGGAATCCCTGCAAGACCAGTGTATGTGCCGAGATGGTCCCACTGTGATGACAACCACGCCTGGGTAGAGGTCTGGTGCGATGGCGACTGGCATTATCTGGGAGCTTGCGAGCCAGAAGCTGTTCTGGACAAGGGCTGGTTTACCAATGCAGCATCCAGGGCCATGATGATCGGCTCCAGATGGTATGACCGCGCTATGCCAGACGAAAAAGTGATCGGAAAAGACGGAATGAACCGGATCATCAATCTTCTTGGTAAATATGCCAAAACCAGGTGGATCACTATTACAGTGGAAGATCTGGATGGAACTCCGGCTGCTGGGGCAAAAGTACGGGCTGAGGTAATGAACTATGGGGAATTTTCCCCGATTGCAATAATGGAAGCAGACAAAAATGGCTGTATTTCCTTTGAAACCGGTTTTGGAAGCCTGCTGATCTGTGCTGTTTATGATGGTGCTTACGGGGAAAAGGTAATCGACACAAGAGAGGACGACCATTTTACCTGTACTCTTGGTGAGGAATATGAAGATGAGCTTTGGGTGGATTTTGACATGAATGCACCGGAGGATACCGGCAGAATAAGCTGGAATATTACCCAAGAACAGGAAGAAGAGAATAATCGCCGGATTGCCGCTGAGGCAGAACACTGTCGACGTAAGATTGAGAAATTCCAGCCGCTGTGGAAGCGCTGCCTTTTTGGACATACCATGAAGGAAGTGGAGCCTATGATGGCTGTTTTGTCTGAGAAAGATAGAAGGGATGCTTTTCCAGAAGTGCTGGAGGGCCATTATCAGGAGGCCTCGGTTTATCGCGAATTTAATCCAGATGAGATTTACATTCCATATGTATGGAATCCCCGCGTGGAAAATGAGGTTCTTACCAGGTGGAGAAAGAAGATCCTGGGCTATTTTGACAAGGGGCAGAGGGATGCCTTTGAAGCAGATCCCAAGAGCATCTGGACCTGGATCGAAGAGAACATTTCAGTCCGCAATGACAAAGAGCGCCTGACTGCATACACCACTCCTGGTGCAGCACTGGAGCTTGGAATTGCCGGAGAGAAATCCCACAAGGTGCTTTTCGTGGCAATCGCCAGAACTCTGGGAATCCCGGCACGTCTGAATCCTGCTGATGGAGCTATTGAATATTGGGATGGAATGAGGTTTGTAGCAGTATTGGAAGAGAGCCGGAAGGAATCCCATCTTACAGTCTTCGCCGGGGAAAAAGGGGACTGGAATTATTTCCAGAACTGGACCATTGCGGTGACAGACGGAAGAGGATACCTTACCCTGGATTTCAGCGACCGCAAGTGGGAAGCTGGAAAACTGGAATTGGATATTATGCCGGGAGATTACCGGATCCTGACTGGAAACCGTCTGCCAAATGGAAACATTCTGGGAAAAAGATACGATTTTCATATTGAAAAAGATGAGACGAAGCGGGTGGAACTGGAGCTTCGGGAGTATTGTCTGGAGGAAATGTTCAACCGTCATTCCATTCCGGATTCCAAGCTGACCGATCGGGCTGGAAATCAGGTGCTGGTGTCTGAATTGACGGGAAGAAGGCGCTGCGAACTGTCTGATGCAGAGCACATAGATGTTCCTTGCAAGGCAGACGAAGGGCTGGATGCGGCTGTAGCCTTTGGAGACGCTGCCAAACGGGAGAATAGTCTGGTTGCGCGCAATATTCTCTTCTGGTTAGAAGAGGGCCGCGAGCCTACCGAGCACATCCTCAATGAAATGATGGATTTGAAAGAAAAATATGAAAAAATCCAAAAGCAGGTTATATTTATCCTTCGCAGTAAAGATTCTTTAAAGAATGCTACTATGGTGAAATGTCTGGAACTGTTCCCTGAAATTCAGGTGTACTTCCACGATTTCGGCAAGGACAAGGAAATGACCGCCCGCCGCATGTACGTAGATTCCGAGAAGCTGCCGCTTATGGTCATTACCGAAGGCCCTTGCCAGGGCATTTTTGCAGCAGCTGGATACTCTGTGGGTATGGCGGATATGCTGATGAGGATTTTTGAGGCATGAACCGGGACCAGATTAAATATGCAGCCATGTTTACCATGCTATTAAACCATATTGCAAACATTTTCCTGGAACCAGGTACCTTCCTTTTTGAGGTGATGGTGGACGTGGGTTATTTTACCGCTATCACCATGTGCTACTTTCTGGTAGAAGGCTACGGCTACACCCGCTCCAAAGAGAAATACGGCAAACGGCTTCTGCTGTTTGCCCTGATCTCCGAAATTCCCTTCTGTCTTGCATTTACAGAAGAAGGAACCATCAGTTTCGTAAACATGAACATGCTATTCACCCTTTTTCTATGCTTTTTGATTCTTTATGCAATGGAAAAGATCCCTTCAGGAACCCGGCGGATACTCTGCATCTTGGGCCTGGTATTTGCCTCCGCCTACAGTGACTGGGCCCTTCTTGCCCCCATCTTCACCTACTGGTTCGCAAGCGGTGGCCTCCGGGATGCACAGGGGAAAATGCTGCCAGCCGGCGGCCGGAATGCTGATCAGAAAAGCCATCTGGCTGGCGGCCAGAATCCTGAACGAAAAAAACTTTTATGGAAGGTTTTCAGAAAGGCAATGCTGTTCTTTGGTCTGTTAAACCTTGTAGAAAACATGGAGCAGACCACTCCTGCCAGGGCTGTTATCCAGTCCCTCGGCGCCACCGCCGGAATTCTGCTCTCAGCACTTTGCATCATCTATCTCTACAACGGAAAGCGCTCCGAAAAACATCGAACCTTTTCTAAGTGGTTCTTCTACATTTTTTATCCGGCACATTTGCTAATATTAGGTATATTGAGAATTGCTATTTAGTTGATTAAAAGTTCTTTAATGCGGACGCATTTGGACAATGTGTATTACTCACTCGCCGGCGCAACGCTCC
>NZ_JBCOME010000039.1:0-42349 GCF_040924365.1 Ruminococcus sp. 1001136sp1_2201st1_G3_2201SCRN_220225
CACGAAACAAAATCAAAAGACTTAGATATAGACTATACTCCGCCAAAACCAAAGAAGCCCCGCATTCCACCAATGAACCACCCCTGGCGTCGTCAACAGTTTGGAAAATTTGTCAAACAGCAAGAACACCACCAGAATGATCAAGATACAAAAATTGCCTGAGGAATGAAGCACATCAATATAACAAGCCCCAGCAAAAAGCCGGGGCTAATACTTCAATTATTTTAGGACATTTTCAAAAACGCTTGACAGCAATTTTTTCATATTTTATAAACATTTATTAAAATTGATTTCCTCTAAAGTAAAAAATCTGCCTGTGAATTTTCTCATCACAGACAGATCTCACATTATTATATTAATTTACTTACTGCTCTTTTTCATAAAGAAATTCTTCCGGTAAAGTAACATGAAAGTCTTTGGCTACTGCGCGGAAATCATCAGGAGTAATGGTCTGAAGCTTACGCGGTGCCATGGACATTACCTTCACCAGGATTTCCGCAGACTTCTCTACTGTATGGAGAAGGCCAAAGGTCAGGTCAAAGTCCTCACCGGAGCAGAACATTCCATGATGTGCCCAGATAACAACGTCATATTTCTTCATCAGCTCAGCTGTTTTTACTGCAATTTCTCTTCCGCCTGGTACCATCCAGCCTACAACGCCTACGCCATCCGGGAAAACAACCGGGCATTCTGTTGCAGACTCCCACAGCTCTCTTGTAAATACCTTGTCGTCCAGTGGAAGGACAAAGGTTAATGCGATGGTGTTGGTTGTATGTGCGTGATAAATAACACGATGTCTGCCGTTTGTAAGCTTCTTTTTTACCTCATGATTCATAAGGTGGGTTGGAAGCTCGCTGGTTGGGCGGCCGCCTTCTACCAGTCCCCAGCGGATCCTGTAATTAACACCCTTGTCATCCAGTTCAATGATTGCAAGACAGGCTTCCGGGTCAACTGCTATGTTTCTGAAATATTTGCCACTTCCGGTTACCAGGAAAAACTCTCCTGCAAGTCCCGGCACCTCTGTGCCGATAGGCTGCCACTCGCCTGGTGCATTCAGACGGGGACGGATCATTTCTACTTCTTCTGCTTTCAGACGATAGCTTAAGTTTCCACCGTTTCTCTCATGCCAGCCCTGCTGGAAACCATCGTCCGCCATTTTGATAAAGCCCTTCATAAATTTGGAATCTAAAATCTTCATACCATCTTCTCCTCTTTTATTTTTCGTATCGCCAACTGACGTTTCCTAATAGGAAAAACAATTGTCAGCTGATCGCAATTATGGTCTCAGGGCGTGTTTGTGAGCCCTTTCTTATGAGACCATACGAATACGCTGCGTCCGTTCTTTTTCTTCTTACAGGTATCCGGTATGCTTTTGTTTGCTCTTCTTGTTTACAGACTCAGTATAACACCAATTCTCATTTTGGAAAGAACCTTACTTGCCAAATTGTTTTCCGCTTTTTGCAAATAAGGACCCAAAATAAAAATTTCTGTTTCTAGAGCCTTTTTTTCCAATAAAATAGTAAAAAAATATAATTCTAAATTTTTTGAAAAAAAGTAAAAAAAGTTGTTGACAATTTGCGACAGTTGATAGTATAATAGCAAAGCGAGCTGCGGGAGAGAAATAAATTTCACAGTTTGTATATGGGGTCTTAGCTCAGCTGGGAGAGCATCTGCCTTACAAGCAGAGGGTCACAGGTTCGAGCCCTGTAGGCCCCATACTTATGAAATGAATATGGCGAGATAGCTCAGTTGGCTAGAGCACGCGGTTCATACCCGCGGTGTCGAGGGTTCGAATCCCCCTCTCGCTATTATAGATGTTGCAGATTGCAGCATCTATTTTTTTTATCTATCAGCGAAGCGGACCTGGAATGTCCGCTTCGCTACTTGCTCATGAACGCAGTCGCTTCGCGATCTGTCAGTGGGAGTTTTCAAGTCAAACGCCATAAAACTTGGCATGTATTTTTTCCAGTTAATAATTTTTAAAGGAGTAACTGCATGAATATTGACCCATCTATCCGTAAACTTCTTGATAATGAAGCTACCATCCACGAAGCTCAGATCCGCGCTTTGTTCCAGACTCTTGACCGCAGGTTTGGGCTTCGTGGAGCTTCTGTGCCTATCCGCTTTGGTTACGATGAGGCTGTACTTGGCTCTTATACACCTGCTTCTTCTCATGAAAAGGAAGGCTTCTATTTTTCCCTTCTGTTTATTGGTTATGCCGTAAAGAAGCCTCTTTCCAAAGAGGATCGCCTGGATCTTTATAAGCACGAATACGCCCATTATATGCAGTACAATATGAAAATACCGGCGCAGTACAACTGGCAAGCCGGGAAACACGGGAGCGCCTGGAAATACTGCTGTTCTCTTGTGGGCGCCGCGCCTACTCCCTATTATAGAATCGGAGAAAGCCTTCTGAAGCACGATTATGACAAAGCTCTGAAAAACCCTATTCACGACAAGACAGTTCCCATCCGGGACACCTACCGCCGTGAACAGGCCTACAAAAGCGCCAAACATAGCGAAATAAAATTCCAGGTAAACGATGTGGTAACTCATCCCAAATTTGGGGAAGGTACTGTAGAGGAAATCGTACAACTGTCCAATTCCGTCCGGCTGCATATCCGGTTTGCAGATGATGAGGTAAAAAAGATTGACCAGAAATGGCTGCTACGGTCTGGTCATAAATAGTTATATTTTTACAAAACCCAATAAACTTATCATATAAAAGGAGTAAAAAGCCATGAAAAAAAATCATCATCTACACCGGCAGATTCACCTCTGCCTCATCATTTTACTGCTTCTGTTTTGCAGTTCAAGCCAGGTATTTGCCGCAGCAAGGGTAAATGTGAAAAATACCAGGATTAAATTATCAGCCACAAAGCTTACTTATAATAAAAAGGTACAGCGTCCAAAAGTAAGAGTAACTTATAAAGGAAAAGTCTTGAAGGAAAAGAAAAACTATATTGTAAAGTACTCTAAAGGCTGCAAAAAAGTAGGAACTTACACGGTTCAGATTATTGGAAAAGGCACTTATACCGGCACTGCTAAAAAACAGTTTGTTATTTTACCGCCGAAAGCCCAGATAATGAATATCTATGCAAAAACAGCAGCTGCAACTGTAGTAGTAAAAAGACAAACCTCCCAGACCAGTGGTTACCAGCTGCGCTATGCCACTAATTCAAAACTAAAAAATGCAAAAACTATAACAGTCAAAGGTAACAAAAACAACACAATTTTTCTCAATGGCCTCCGTGCCGGGACTACATATTATATGCAAACCCGCACTTACATGACCGTTAAAGGAAAAAAATACTATTCCAAATGGTCTTCTACAGGCCATTGCACAACAAACAGAGAGACAAACAGTACCCACCAAAGTGCAACCCCTACACCTACACCAACGCCTACATCCACACCGGTTCCTACACCCACACCGATTCCCAAAGCTGATCTGCCTGCACACGACCAAAAAGAAAATGCACCAGCTAAATATACATATGAAATTTACGGTCTGGACAAACAGAAGGCAGATATTTACACCGATTGTCTCAAACCTCTTTTTATAAAGACAGACAATCCGGATCCGAACTCTTTTTCCTTGATTTTTAATGGAAATGACTCGCGGACCAGCGCATACAGAAGTGGTTCATCTCGTTTCTTTGATGATATTCCTTTAGAAAACAATGACTCAGAAACTACTTCATTAGAGAAAGTAAAAGGCGGTTATATCAAATACGTGAAATTTTTCGAAGCAGGAACCTACACTGTAGAATTCAGGGAATATTCATTATCAGGTTATACGGTTGCAAATACAGTGACATTAAATGTTCTGGATTATGATCAGGCAGAAAACGCATGGCTGATTGACATTATTAACAAAACTACAACTGCTGATATGACTCCTTTTGAAAAGATGGACGCTATAAGTGCCTACCTCAGAGAACCAGGCCGCTTTAAATATTTAACCAGATATAACGATCATACAGTCGATCTGGCAGCAGATCCCAATGAGCCATTTTTTGTAACTTACCGTTGGAACTCTAGCACATCACCGTCAGTTCTCGGTGAGTTCGCTGAATTAGTCGGTGGATTTGATGATATTCATTATTGCTTTGGTGATTATCCGGTTGGCTCTCCATCATGGTCCATATGGCATTATGTGGTAAAGCTTACTATAGGAAATGAGACGCGAAACTACGCCGTTTGCCCAATGGGCTCAACCGGCAACATTGAAGAAATCAAAATGATTGATTTTTCCGATCTGAGCAATATGCGAAAGTTCGGATAATCTTAATTTAACAAATCAAATAAGTCCCCATCCCACTGTTTTAATTGCAAAAAACAGTGAATGGGGACTTTTTTCGATTATTCTATTTCTTAAGCTTCATTTTTACCGGCTCATACGTGGTATTCGTTTCATAGTCATATCCCCGTATTCCGATTTCGTCGGCAAGGTCCGTTTTCTGATAGCTTCTCTGGAAGGTGGCTTCTTTTCCAACCTCTGCCACCTCTGAACCACCGCCAAGGTCGGAAAGCTGCCACAGATTTCCATTCAGATCCATTACGTCAAGGGAAATACTGTCGCACTCTTCTAAGAAGATGCAATGGATTGTGACGTAATCGCCCACTTCTGTTTCTTCTATATCTGCGGACAGGATCTTTACTTTTCCATCTGCAGTTATCCCTTCACCATCCACAGGCACATAGGTCATGTTTTTCCCCTGGCTCTTATCTTCCAGCTGAAAAGTAATATTTGTACGCATCACATCATCAACGCACTTAGCATCAGGAAGCGTGGCAGTTCCAATGCAGGAAACGGTAAGATTCTTACTCTCATTTGTCTTTACCGCGGAAGAATAGAAATCTACTACATCATCTTCCAGATTTCGATAATCTCCCACTGCTGTTTCAATGCCAAGATCTGAATCAAAATCAAAGCTGGCTCCAACCTTTACTATGATCAGCCCTTTTTCTGCGGCATATTCTCCTATTGTCTTGTCACTTTCAATTCCAAGATTTCTTACAGGATCCTCATTCATGGTATCTTGTCCTGCCAGAAGATACTTGCCTCTTTCTTTCGCTGTGACTTCCATCACCACCTGGACGCTGTTCTTATCACATAGGGCTTCCTTCACGGTGTAAGTGAGAATGGAATCGCCATCTTCCTGCTGCACCGGATCTTTTTCAATCATCCCCTTGGCTTCTTCCGGCAACTTATTTCCAACTTCCTGGAAAAATCCGGAAATTCCTATATACTTCTCTGCTGCAAAAACAGTGGCACCAAATGCCATCACTGCCGCAAATGTCAGGATTAAACTGCGCTTCCAGTTTTTCCGTGTACCAATTTTTCCCATTCTGTCAGTGCCATTTATTACTTTTCCCGTTTTTTCTTCTTTCTGATACCCTCTATCGGACTCTGCCGAATTCTCTATCATTTCCAATGTCTCATCTACACGCCTGCGCACACATTCCGGCACTTCTGTTTCTTCTGAAAAAACATCAAACAATTTATCATCCATGAATATATCCTCCTTCATACTCTGCACGAAGCTGTTTTCTGGCTCTGGAGAGCCTTGTAAGCACTGTATTCTGGCTGATTTCCAGAAGAGCGGCAATTTCCTTTACACTAAGGGATTTGCTGTAATACAAAAGCATCACCACCTGGTACTTCTCTTCCAGGGATGCCAGGATTTCCTTCCACTCACAATCTACATAGCCTGATTCCTCGAAGATTCCCTCTTCCATTTCCATCGTAGGAAAAACACGGCCTTTATGCCGAAGCATTTCATTGCAGTTATTGATCAGAATCCGAATCATCCAGGTTTTGAAGTAAGAATCCTTTTTTAAAGTGGAAAGCTTCTCATAACACTTTAAAATCGTTTCCTGTATGGCATCTGCCACATCTTCGTCATTCTTCAGATAGGCCCAGGCTACTTTATACATGCTCTGGGTATTCATCCGGATGAGCTGTGCAAATGCACCGGAATCTCCGGATTTTGCCTTTTTCACCAAATTTTCCATAAGGTTTTTCGCTCCTTTTTGTGTTCTGCAGTACACGAAATTAATTGCTGTATTTCCTTTTACATACATTAGATGGAAATAGCCTGGAAAATATTTCATTAAAATTATTAAATATAGCGCAAGAACTATATTGATGGCAATGCATCTGCGATGACGAAAATCAAAGTAATGAAGATACAAAAAATATCCTGGATAAGTTACAATGCGGAAAAAGCTTTGTACTTACCAGGATATTTCTTTTTTAACGTTTTATTTGCAACGTTTTATTTGAAGTACTCAACACCGGACTCAAAGATCTGAATATCCTGCTGTCCATAGATGTTGATTGCAACGCCATTGTCGCGGCGCTCGCTATGTGCCATCTTACCGAGAACACGTCCATCCGGGCTTGTGATACCCTCAATGTTATAGGTAGATCCGTTGATATTGGATTCTTCGGACTGATCCAGCTCTCCGTTTGGATTTACATACTGGGTAGCTACCTGACCGTTTGCAAGGAGCTTAGCAAGCCATTCATCGTTTGCTACGAAGCGTCCCTCACCGTGGGAAGCCGGGTTGCAGTATACACCGCCAAGTGTGGCTTTCTGCAACCATGGAGACTTGTTGCTTACAACCTTTGTGTAAACCATCTTGGAAATATGACGTCCGATGGTGTTATAGGTCAGTGTAGGAGAATCCTCTTTCTGTCCGCAGATCTCACCGTATGGAACAAGTCCCAGCTTGATCAGCGCCTGGAATCCGTTACAGATACCAAGTGCAAGACCATCTCTCTCATTTAACAGCTTCATAACTGCCTCTTTGATCTTTGCATTCTGGAAGGCAGTTGCAAAGAATTTCGCAGAACCGTCTGGCTCATCACCAGCGGAGAAACCGCCTGGGAACATGATCATCTGTGCCTGATCAATGGATTTCTCAAATATTTCCACAGAATCACGGATATCCTCTGCACTTAAGTTCTTAAATACCTTAACGTCTACCTCAGCTCCGGCTCTCTCGAATGCCTTTGTACTGTCGTACTCACAGTTTGTTCCCGGGAATACAGGAATGAATACACGTGGTTTTGCTACTTTATGCTTGCAAACATAAATGTTCTTAGTATTGTAAACACCATTCTCATAGGTTGCTTCTGGATCTGCTGTCTTTACAGCCATGGCAACTGGTCCGTCATTTTCTTCGCCGGAGGTTGTCTTGAATACTTTCTCCAGAGTGCCTGTCCATGCCTTGTAAGCCTCATCCAGAGTGATCTCAGCGTTTCCGTAGGAGAATTTACCATCAGCTGTTACTTCACCGATCACGGTGTATGTGATGGAAAGCTGACCAACCTTTTCAGCCGGAACTTCCAGAACCAGATCGCCGAAGCCTGGTGCAAAGAAGTCTCTTGTATCCAGGCTATGCTCAATCTTCACGCCCATTGCATTTCCAAATGCCATCTTGCTGACAGCTGCAGCAATACCGTGACGGTCAAGTGCATAAGCGGAAACCACTTTTCCAGCCTGCATATCATTGTGAAGCTTCTCATACTGCTCCATAATGCCTGTATAGTCTGGTAAATCGTACTGATCCTTGGGTGCACGAAGCCATACCAGTTTATTTCCAGCCTTTTTCAGCTCTGGTGTGATCACATCCTGAAGCTTGGCAACATCCACTGCAAAGGAAACCAGTGTTGGCGGAACATCAATGTCATTGAAGGTTCCGGACATACTGTCCTTACCACCGATAGACGGAAGACCGAATCCCATCTGTGCTGCATAAGCACCAAGAAGTGCTGCAAATGGCTGGCTCCATCTCTTTGGATCCTCTGTCATACGACGGAAGTATTCCTGGAAGGTGAAACGGATCTTCTTATAATCACCGCCTGCTGCCACGATTCTTGCAACAGATTCTGTCACTGCATAAGCAGCTCCGTGATATGGGCTCCAGGAAGATAAGTATGGATCAAAGCCATAGCTCATCATGGTTACTGTATTGGTAGTTCCATTCTGTACCGGTACCTTGGCAACCATTGCCTGAGTCTCTGTAAGCTGATTTTTACCTCCATAAGGCATCAGAACGCTTCCTGCACCAATGGAGCTGTCAAACATCTCTACAAGGCCCTTCTGGGAGCATACATTTAAGTCTGCCAGTGTGGAGAGCCATTTTTCTCTCACATCGGCTACGTCCGGACGCTCTTCAAAAAGGTTGCCCTCTTTATTCGGAATTTCAACTTCTACAGTTGTCTCCTGATGTGCACCGTTGGTATCAAGGAATGCACGGGAAATATTTACAATCTCCTTTCCTCTCCAGGAAAGCACCAGTCTTGGCTCTTTTGTTACAACAGCAACCGGAACTGCTTCCAGGTTCTCTTCGTTTGCAAAGCCAAGGAATTTCTCTACGTCTTCCGGAGCAACAACAACTGCCATACGTTCCTGGGACTCGGAAATTGCGATCTCAGTACCGTCAAGACCTGCATATTTCTTCGGAACTTTGTCCAAGTCGATCTGAAGACCAGGTGCCAGCTCTCCGATTGCTACGGATACACCGCCTGCACCGAAGTCGTTACATTTCTTAATGATATAGCTGACTTCCTCACGACGGAACATACGCTGGATCTTACGCTCTGTAGGTGCATTTCCTTTCTGTACCTCAGCGCCGCAGACCTCGATAGAAGCCTCTGTATGTACCTTGGAGGAACCGGTAGCACCACCGATACCGTCACGTCCGGTACGTCCTCCAAGAAGGATGATGATATCTCCCGGATCAGAATTCTCACGAATAACTGCACGTCTTGGAGCAGCACCCATAACTGCACCGATCTCCATACGTTTTGCAACGTAGTTCGGATGATAGATTTCTTTTACATAGCCGGTAGCAAGACCGATCTGGTTACCGTAGGAGCTGTAGCCGTGAGCTGCACCACGAACCAGTTTCTTCTGCGGAAGCTTGCCCTTCAGAGTCTCTTTTACGGAAACAGTAGGATCTGCTGCTCCTGTTACACGCATTGCCTGATATACATAAGTACGTCCGGAAAGCGGGTCACGGATTGCACCGCCAAGGCAGGTAGCTGCGCCACCAAATGGCTCGATTTCTGTCGGATGGTTGTGTGTCTCATTCTTAAAGTTGATCAGCCATTCCTCTTCTTTTCCATTTACATCAACCGGCACTACAATACTGCAGGCATTGATCTCGTCGGACTCTTCCTGATCCTGAAGCTTGCCTTCGGATTTCAGTTTCTTCATAGCCATAAGAGCAAGATCCATCAGGCAGACGAATTTGTCGTCTCGTCCCTTATAAAGGACTTCTCTGTCGGAAAGATATCTGTTATAGGTATCAACGATAGGAGTTTTATAATCACCCTCATCAAATTTCACCTGTGTAAGCTCAGTGGAGAATGTAGTATGACGGCAATGGTCAGACCAGTAAGTATCCAGAACACGAATCTCGGTCATGGACGGATCACGTTTCTCCTCGTTCTTGAAATAGTTCTGGATATGAAGGAAATCCTTGAATGTCATAGCAAGGTTCAGGGAGCTGTAAAGTTCCTTCAATGGTGCTTCATCCATATCGCGGAAGCCATCGAAAATCTTAACATCTTCCGGGTCCTTGAACTCTGTAACCAGTGTCTCCGGCTTCTGAAGACCTGTCTCACGGGAATCTACAGGGTTAATGCAGTGATTCTTGATTGCCTCGAATTCTTCCTCTGTAATGTCACCTTCGATCACATAAGTAGTGGCAGAACGGATGATTGGCTGTGCATTTTCGTCCAGGAACTGCACGCACTGTACAGCGGAATCTGCTCTCTGGTCAAACTGGCCAGGAAGGAATTCTACAGAAAAAACATGTGCGCCATCTGCTGCCTCGAATTTCTCCAGGTAAAGATCATCTACCGGCGGCTCGGCAAATACGGTATGGCATGCTTTCTCAAATACATCATCAGAAATATTCTCTACGTCATAGCGGATCAGTTCCCGCACGTTTGTTACAGTCTGAATGCCCAGATAAGAGCTGATCTCATGCTTCAGTTCTTTGGCTTTTACGGCAAAGGATGGTTTCTTTTCTACGTATACTCGTCTTACGTTACTCATTGGAAAACTCCTTTCGTGAATGTGAAATCATAGTGTGGTGTGCTTTTTCATTTTGAAAAAATATGGATGACTGCGCAAAACTGCAGCCATTCTTGCACATTTTCGTTTATTATAGTATCATAGGTTTTGTCATAAGTAAAATTAATATATCTTATATTTTTTATTACTATTACTTCTATATGTAAATAAACATGGCTCATCAGTCATAGCAGAGTTTGAGTTACTGTTCACTGACAATATTCCGCGAGGTGTTTTTTGTGAACAAAGTTCACAGAAAACCCGAGAATTGCAGCGCGAAATCATGCGAATGCGTGATTTCTGTGCATCGCGAAGCGTGTTACTGGTCACGGAGTGGACAGTAACGAGTTTGATTTTGGAGGATTTATATATGGATATCAATCTTGAATTATACAAATGCTTTTACTACGTTGCCACCACCTTAAGCTTCTCTGAAGCCTCCCGCCAGCTGTTCATTTCCCAGTCTGCAGTAAGCCAGGGAATCAAGGCTCTGGAAAAAAAGCTGGGACGGGAACTGTTTTTCCGAAGCACCAAGAAGGTTTCCCTTACCCCTGAGGGAGAAATACTTTTCCAGCATGTCAAACCGGCCCTGGAAATGCTTTCCCAGGGAGAGGCACAGCTTCTTGAGGAAGACAGACTTCAGGGGCAGCTTCGGATAGGGGCAAGCGATACCATCTGCCGGTACTTTCTGATTGACTACCTGAAGCGCTTTCATCAGGATTATCCCGGAGTGCGGATCAAGGTCACAAACAGCACCTCCATGGGCTGCGTGGAGCTTCTGGAAAACCGTCAGGTGGACCTGATCGTAAGCAATCTTCCCAATTCCCGGCTTACCGCACACACAAAAGTACAGATGGTAAAAGAATTTCGGGATATTTTTGTTGCCAATCCGGACTTCTTTCCACTTGAAGGAAAAGCCCTGGAAATAAAGAAGCTGATGGAATATCCTCTTCTCACCCTTTCGTCCAAAAGCACAACAAGTGAATATCTTCATCAGTTTTTTGCATCCCACAGACAGAATCTGATTCCGGAGGTTGAGCTTAACAGCAATGATCTGCTTATTGATCTGGCACGCATTGGTCTTGGAATTGCCTGTGTTCCGGATTACATGCTGGCTTCTTTACGTGGACAGGAAACCGCTCTGATAGAGGTCAGCCTGAAGCAGCAGCTTCCACCCAGACAATTAGCCCTTGTATATCACGAAAGCCTTCCTTTATCCCAGGCTGCCCAGAAGTTTTTTGACTATTTTTCATCAAAAAGCACAAAAACTACTTCTTTTTAGCATATTTTGATAGCTAAATATTACCATATCATGTACAATGTAGATGTATGAAAAAAACAATGGGAGGTATTAAATTTTATGGATCTTTCAACTTTGGTAAAAATGTCAAACACTTACGGAAGCAATCCTGCTTACGTTCTTGCAGGCGGTGGAAATACTTCTGTCAAAGATGAAACCACACTGTATGTAAAGGGCTCCGGTACACAGCTTGCCACCATTAAGGCAGAGGAATTCGTTGAGATGAGCCGCGCCCGTCTCAATGAGATTATGAAAACAGAGTATCCGGGAAATGACACAGAGCGTGAAGCTGCCTATCTTGCAGATGTAATGGCGGCAGTAACAGATGCAGATAAGACCAAGCGTCCAAGCGTGGAAGCATTACTCCACAATTTATTTGCATATACCTATGTACTGCATGTTCATCCTACTCTTGTAAATGGTCTGACATGCGGCAATGGCGCAAAGGCACTTTCCGAGCAGCTCCTTGGTAAAGAGGTTCTCTGGATCGACATCTGTAAACCAGGATACACACTTGCACGTATCTGTTATGAGAAAATGAACGCTTACAAAGAAGAATTTGGAAAAGATGTGCAGGTTCTTCTGCTTCAGAATCATGGTATTTTCGTAGCTGCAAATACCGTAGAAGAGATTGGTGTTTTATTTGATGGCGTGATCTCCACCCTTGAAAAACAGGTAAAACGAACAGCTGACGTCAGTGATGCTGTTACCCCGGCAAAAGAAGCTGCTGCACAGAAGCTTTCCCAGCTGCTCGGACATGCTGTAGAGATTGTACCGGCTGCTGAAGCAGATAATTTTGTAAAAAATAAAGAAGCTGCCGCACCGCTTCTGAAACCATTCACCCCTGATCACATTGTATATTGCGGTCCATATCCTTTATTTGTTGAAAACATTGATCAGGCAAAAGAAGCACTGGATACATTTATGGCTGAAAATGATAAAGAACCAAGACTGATCCTGGTTCAGGGCGTTGGTGCATTTATTATGGAAGATGACAAGGGGAAAGCTGCCAAGGCACAGCTTCTGGCTAAGGATGCCATCAAGCTTGCTGTCTATGCAGAAAGCTTCGGCGGTCCGCTTCAGATGACAGATGAGATCACTTATTTCATTACCCATTGGGAAGCAGAGGCTTACCGCAGTAAGAAATAAAGAAAAGAAAAAGATTCTGGTAAAAACAGGATGTTACAATCTTGTTTTTACACAGAATCTTTTTTTGCAAAATGTTCGCCACAATTTGTGTGATTTTCTATAGTGCTCTCAACCTCTTACTGTGGCAGAACCCCATCTGCTGCTTCAATATACGGATTATCGATCTCATCAAAGGCGCCCTCGTCAACCTTGGCTGCATAGGCCGGGTCGATTGGCATTTTGCCAAGAACCGGAACATTCAGGGATGCGGCAATCTCGTCAATGTGGCTTTCGCCAAATACTTTCAGTTCTTTGCCGCAGTCTGGACATTTCACATAACTGTAGTTCTCTACAAGGCCCAGAACCGGCACCTTCATCATTCCAGCCATATTGTATGCCTTCTTCACGATCATGCTTACAAGATCCTGTGGAGAGGTTACGATCACGATTCCCTGAATCGGAAGGGACTGGAATACAGTCAGCGGAACGTCTCCTGTTCCTGGTGGCATATCTACGAACAGGTAATCTACATCACCCCAGATAACATCTGTCCAGAACTGTTTTACCATGTTGCCAAGGATCGGTCCCCGCCAGATTACCGGAGTGTCCTCAGTTGGAAGAAGCAGGTTAATGGACATAACCTTGATTCCATTTTGGGTCTCCATAGGGAAAATACCGCTGTCGTTTGCCTGGGCAGCACCTTTCAGGCCGTACATTTTCGGTATGGATGGTCCGGTAATGTCTGCGTCAAGGATTCCTACTTTATAGCCTTTCTTTGCCATTCTGTTTGCAAGAGATGCTGTCACGAAGGATTTTCCAACGCCGCCTTTACCACTTACAATACCGATCACATGCTTTACATTGGACATTGCATTCATTGCGGCCTGCATGCTCTGCGGATTTTTCTTGCTGGCACAGCCTTCACAGCTTGATTTGTCGCAAGTCTTGCTGTCACATTCTTTTGCCATTTTTATCTATCTCCTTTTTCCTTATTTATTTCATAAACCTGTCAATTGCACGTTCCAGTTCCTTGATGGCGTCCTTGTCTCCATGCTCTACCGCATCCACAATACAGTGTTCAATGTGATCCTGTAAAATAATCTTGCCTGTATTATTAATAGCAGATTTCACTGCGGAAAGCTGGATTAGCACTTCGCTGCAATCCCGGCCGTCTTCCACCATACGTTTGATGGATTCCAGGTGCCCGATTGCACGGGAAAGCCGGTTCAGTACAGCCTTGGTCTGTGCATGACTGTGGTGATGTCCGTGTTCTCCATGGGAATGCATGACAGTGGTGCCATCTTCCAGAACATGGGTATGCATATGCTCTTCCTCGCCTTCATGCAGGTGGTTCTCTAACTGTTCTTCTATCATGTCATCCTCCTGTATTTGCCAACCATTTCGCATATCCAACAGTGTTCTGTGGATGGTTTCTGACTGGTGTAATTCTTTTGAAGCACGTCCGTTTATTATAACATACTTCCCTTAAATATGCACTATTTCTGATGATTGTATTAAAAAATATGCCTTAGAGCCTGTTTGAAAAATCATTCCCGCAATCTGCACGCCCCACTTTGCGGTATATTTTGTCTGAATTCGGTTGCCGTAGCCCGCTACGGCGCCCTCATCCGGACAAAATCTCCCACAAATTGTAACGCACATCTTGCGGAAAGCCTTTTTCAAACATGCTCTAAGGTCGTTGTTGTAAGCAGTAGCTTAAAATCCGCTTCGTGACCTGCAGCTTATATTTCCGTAAAGGAACATCTCTGTTTGATCTGGGAGGTCTGGATGTCAAATATGATGGTGCCATCTTCCAGAACCGTCTTCTCATAGGTTACTTCTTTTCCCTTAAATTTATTCTTCACATATTCCTCAGGATCTTCAATTTCCACCTCGTCCACAAATACATCCCTCATCTGGTTCCTTGGACATTTATTGAAAATTTCCCAGATTACTTCATACTCTTTCATATTCTCACCTGCTCTTTTTTGTAAAACTATCTGCTCCTTTGTCATCTCCCGCATTTGCGTTACTGTTTATCCGGCTGACTGCAGATGTTTTTCACAATAAAGCTAATCCTTTTTCCATAAATTAATTTCATTATAGATATTTTGTACTTTTTTGTCAAAAATAATTGAACTTCTTCAGAGAATGTCGTATCATAGAAATACTAAAATCGAAACGACATGAAGCGAAAAGGAGATATAGCCATGCAGCTTTTAAAAGAACGTATTCTTAAAGATGGCGTTGTGAAACCAGGCAATATATTAAAGGTAGACAGTTTCCTGAACCACCAGATGGACATTGACCTGATCAATGAGATTGGTAAGGAGTTTAAGGCGCGTTTCTCAGACTGCCCCATCACCAAAATCCTCACTATTGAAGCTTCCGGTATTGGCATTGCCTGTATTGCAGCACAGTATTTTCATGTTCCTGTAGTATTTGCCAAGAAATCCCAGAGTGTAAACCTGGACGGCGAGATGTACTGCACCAAGATTGAATCCTTTACCCATAAGAAAGTTTATGATGTTATTATTTCCAAAAAGTTCCTTGGTCCGGAGGATCACGTACTTCTTATTGATGATTTCCTTGCAAATGGCTGTGCTCTTCTCGGACTGATCGATATTGTAAAGAAATCCGGAGCTACTCTCGAAGGTGCCGGAATCGTAATCGAGAAGGGCTTCCAGCACGGCGGACAGCAGATCCGCGATATGGGTGTCCGTCTGGAATCTCTGGCTATCATTGATTCCATGACAGATGATTCCCTGACCTTCCGCGATTAATTTTTAGGAGCAAAAATACCAGTAATCATCAAACGATTACTGGTATTTTTATTTTACTTACGTATTTTTTATTTTACTTACGTATTTTCATTTTACTTCCGTTTTATGCTTTTCCACTACTCTGCAGCTTGCTATTACTCTCCTGGTTTTCTCCATCCTTTACAGCCGGAACTTCTTCCGTGCTCACTTCAGGCTCATCCTTTGGGGTTACCTGGCTCTTTTTCCCAGATTCACCACCTTCCGGTGTAAGACTCGCCTCCGGCGTCACTGTCACTTCCGGTGTCGGACTTATTTCCTCTGGTACAGGCGTAGGAGAGGCTTCCGGCGCGATCATTTCTGCCTGATAGAATCCATTATCCACAAGAATCTGATAATTATCCTTATCAATCAGCTTTCCATCACAAGTAACCGTTCCAATAATCTTCACACCATTATCATACTGGGAATAATTATTGATATCAACGTCATCCCCATTCAGGTAGGTTTCCACCAGCTTCGTCAGGCCTTCTGCCAGATCACGGCGATCCAGCATGACTGTAAAACCGATTTTTTCTTCTGCCACACTTTTAACAGCATCTGCATCTGCATTTACACCTGTGATCAGAGGCCAGTTCTCATCACCAGGCTGGAGCTGCTCTTTTTCCAGAAACTCCAGAGCCGCCAGCGCAAAATCATCAGAAGCAGTGCAGATAATATCCGGAGTTTTCTCCAGAGAATAAAATTCGTCTATCTCAGATTTCAGCTGCTTCTTCGCAGTATCTGTATTCTGATCCATAATGCTGGTTTCATCAAAAGTCACACGGCCGGAACGGCAGATCAGTGTACCATCGTCAATATACTCCTGCAGCACCTCCATTATTCCGTTAAACAGGAATAACGAATCGTCATCATCCGGAGAGCCCATAAGAAACTCTATGGTACGAACGCCTCTGTCTTCCCGGACTTTATCCAGTTCTTCTTTCTCTACAATATTTTTGGCAATCTCTTTTCCAATTGCACGCATATTAAAAGTGACAAAATATTTCACGTTGGGCGTATCCATGATCAGATTGTCATAGTCAATCACCGGAATCGAGAGCTCGGAAGCCTCTTCCAGTACATCTGTAAGACCATATGGATCAACAGGTGAAATTACCAGTGCTTTCAGTTTCTCATCCTGAAGAAGCTCCCGGATCTGTTCTGCCTGGGTGTCAGAATCGTCCCCGGCAAAATACATAGCAGCTTCATAACCGGCCTCTTCCAGACGTGATTTCAGTTCTGTACGCTCCAGACTGCTGTTGATATCCTCTCCCTCTTCCGGAAGCAGCACCCCCACCTTATCAAGGTCTTCCTCCGGTTCTTCCGTTGTCTCACTTTCTTCTGAATTTTCGTCCTTTTTATCACTGTCCTGTTTATCGGACTTTTTATTCGTATCCTTTTTGCTGTCAGCGTCCTTCGTGTCTCCAGTGCCCTCATTTTCGTCCTCAACGCTCTCTTTTACAGCCTCGGCGGCTTCATTTTTACCGCAGCCTGTGAGAAAAGCACTGCACACCAGAAGTCCGGTAAGAAGTCCTGCAATTTGCTTTTTCATAAAAATCCCTTTCTATGTAACTTAATATCATTCTAGTACATCGTTTTCGAAAAATATTCTTACTTATATTCTTTCAGGATTCCCTTCAGATAATCACGGTAAGCCTGAACTGACTTCTTAGGCTTCATAAGGATTACATCTTTCCCCATGCCTGTAAGCCATCCGTAAAACTCAGAGGTCTCATCCACCTGCACTGCAGCAACGAAAGTATCCTCTTCTTTCTCCTTGTACTGGGCATAATTTCCAAGTGCTGCCATAATTTCTTTCTTTTTCTTATTTCTGCAAAGAAGCTTCACCGGTTTATCCTCCTCAGAATCTGACGGTGGAAGCAGCCAGGAATTTTTCGCTTTTTTGTGAGGCTCGCTGGAAAATGCACTGCCTTCAGTCTCTGCTCCAGCACTGTTTTTTGCAGAGTCTTCCGGATTTCCACTCTCCTTTTCTGTAGTGGATGTATTTACGCTCTCTGAGTCAGCTTCTCCGGCAACATAATATCCGGTATACTTTCCTCTTTTAAACTTAATGTCCATGCCAAAGCTTCTCAGCACTTCCATATCGTCATAAATACTTTTTCGCTCAGCACTGACTCCGTTTTCCTGAAGTCTTCCAATAATTTCCTGCATAGTGCACGGATGTGTTTCACTGGTCTCTCTCAGTATTTTTTCAAGATAAAGGATTTTCCCTTTTTGATTGATTCCTTTTGCCATATCGTTCCCCTTATTTTTATCTGTACATATCCAGAGCGTGTTTGAAAAAGGCTTTCTGCAAGGCAGGAATAATTTTTCAAACAGGCTATGGAGCTTGTTTGTATCAGTTCTCTTTTACAAAACGATGATATACGTAATCATTTGCTGCCTTCTCTTCTGTATCATCCAGTGGCGCAAGCCGGACTTCTTTTCCATATTTCTGCTCAAGAGCATGTGCGATCAGCCAGTCTGCCAGCTGCGGGTTCTTGGGAAGAAGCGGACCGTGAAGGTAAGTTCCGATCACATTCTTGTAAACCACACCCTCATAGCCTGTTTTTCCATCATTTCCAGATCCATAGAGTACTTTTCCCAGAGGCTTGCAGTTATTAATACAGGTTCTTCCTCCATGGTTCTCAAATCCAACCACAGGCATATCAAAAAGGTCGCTTTTCAGCACAATATTGCTGATCAGACGTCCCTCTCCCTGTTCGGTGTAAAGATCTACCAGGTCAAGCCCTGTAATGGTTCCCTGATCTGTCTTATAATATTTTCCAAGAAGCTGGTAACCACCGCAGATAGCGATAACTACGCCTCCATCTTCCACATATTTCTTAAAATCCGGCTGAATTTCCTTCAGTTTCTCACAAACCAGCATCTGCTCCCTGTCGGAACCACCGCCCAGTAGCACAATATCCAGTCTGGAAAAATCAATCTTGTCACCCAGTTCAAAAGCAATGGTCTCTGCCTCAATTCCACGCCACTGGCAGCGTCTCATAAGGCACTGGATATTTCCTCTGTCTCCATACAGGTTCAGGAGATCAGGATATAAATGTCCGATTGTCAGTTTCATTCCTTTTCTCCCTCCATTTTCTTAAGAATATTATGAGTGCTGAATAATGCAGTGTAGTTTACCAGAACGTAGAGATTGCCTACGCCGTCTTCAATTCTTTTTCGGATCGCTGTTTCCACATTTTCCTCAAGCATAACCGGAATGTCCACATATTTCATCCGGAGGCGCATATCCTGGCAGCGGATACCGCTGACTGTAATGGAATGAATGCTTGCATCGCCCAGAAGGTCAAAATCCACATCCCAGAGCCAGGAAATATCTGTTCCATCCTGTGCATTGTCGTTGATGGTGATAATAATATCTTTCTGTGTTTTATCCTGCATAACTGCGGAAATATTCTGGTTAAAACCGGCAGGATTCTTTGCAAGGTTCAGCATAACACCAGTGCCTTTAATACGGAACTGTTCCATACGACCATTTTCCGGATTAAATTTCTGAAGCATATTCTGGAAATGCTCTCCGGAAAATCCAGCTGTACGCAGCCCGGCATAAGCAGCCAGAATATTATATACATTATAAAAGCCTTTGTAATTGGCTGTAAGGTGCTTATCCTCCACCTGAAAGGACAGTTGGTCACCAACCTTTACATCATGGGCATCATATTTGATTTCCGGTCTTGCAAAGCCACAGGATGGGCACTTGTAATCCCCCAGCTGACTATAGTGGTAAAAACTGTATTCCAGCCTGGCACCACACTTTTTACAAAAACGTCCTTCCCGTATCTCGTTTGCCGCACTCTTCTGGACAGGCTTACTGATTCCGTATGTGATATACGGATTGCCGCTGTCCATAGCAAGATACGCCGAAAGCGCATCATCCGCATTTACGATTACCTGCATTTTCGGTACTGTGCGGATCATCTCTTCCAGAATGTTCATGGTAATATCAATTTCACCGTAGCGGTCCAGCTGGTCGCGGAACAAATTAGTCAGAAGCATGTAGTCCGGCTTCAGGCCTGGAAATACATGGCGGGTAGAAGCCTCGTCTACCTCAATGCAGGCGTAATCTGCATCCAGCCTGCCTGTAGGTCCGGCAGCCAGCACAAAAGCTGCTACAACGCCGTTTAACATGTTAGAACCGGTGTGATTGCAGACTACTTTCTGCCCTTCATTTTCAAGGGCTGCGCAGAGCATGTTGTTGGTGGTTGTCTTACCGTTGGTTCCACAGGTTACAAATATTTTCTTCCGCACCTGAGAAGAAAGATCTTCCAGGATATCAGGATTGATCTTTAATGCGATCTTGCCCGCCCAGGTCACTCCCTGGCGTCCCATTTTCCTGCAGATAAAGCCTGCAGATTTCGCTGCAAAAACAGCAGCCATTGTTCTGATTTTCATGTGTATTTAATCCTTTTTCACTACTATTCACAGGGTAAAGCTCAAAAAGCAATTATGAATGAGCCAATGAATGGCAGTCCTTTTCAAGTATTATTTTCGTATGTTATATAATTAGACAGTGCAGCTTAATTCAAGTTATCTGTGATCAGTACATCTGTACAGACACCTTGCGCCCCATTCGCCAGATATCTTCTGGCTTCCTCTTTGTCATTTATGGTATAAATATATACCAAAATGTCCCGTTCGTCAAAAATTTTCTGCACTTCTTCGGACCAGTAGTCACGATAAATGGTTACAGCCATGATTTTATTGGTTTGACAGAATTCTGCAATATCGTTCAATTCTTCTGTGGTATATTCCTGCCACAGAGAATAGATATATGCAGGAAATTTATACAAAAGTGCTGTTCCAGGATACATGGCTGAATTGTATATTTCCGGGATGATCTGTTTAAGCGTATGCTCGATGCCAGCTTTTATAGAGATTTCCCTGTACTGTGCATAATCCTCAAGAGTACGCTGGTAATTGCGGACAGAATATTGTTTGGAATCTATCATTACAAATGCATCCGGATATTCGTCCAGCAGTTTCAGAAGGTCTTCAAAGGTCATAGGGGTGTATTTCCCATATATAGGCGTATTTAAAAATTCTTCTGAGGATAGAACTTTTCGTTCTTCTCCTTCCCATTGTCCAAGAGACTCTTTCCAGTTATGGCGGCACACCCATACTCCATCACTGGTCTGCGTCAGATCCACCTCAAACAGGCGGCAGCCTTTATCATAATAATTGATAAAGCTTTCTCTGGAATTTAAGTATGTGAGACCGTCAATCCCACCCAGAGCATGCGTTATAATATTGTAATTTTCCCAGTCAAATTCCGGTGTATTCACTGGAATTTCTTTTTTCGCTTCGTACCGGACGGAGCCTGTCAAAAGCCAGGCTAACAAACAAATTTCTATTAATAAAAGTAACTTTCTCACATTGGTATCCCTAAATTAAGAAAAAAGAGATATCTACGAAACGTAAATATCTCTTTTCTTATGATCAGTAATTCTGTTTCGGATTAAACCAGCTCGATGAGCACTTCCATAGCGCCATCACCTTTACGCTGTCCAATCTTAACGATTCTGGTGTATCCACCGTTACGGTTAGCGTATTTTGGTGCGATTTCCTCGAACATCTTCTTAACCATATCTACATCTTTGGTGTTTTTCTTCTTGCCAGCGCCCTTAGCCGGAACTTCTTTAACCGGGTAGAACACTTTCATCATCTGACGACGAGCGTGAAGTCTGGATGGAGCATCTTTTGTGATCTGCTTCTCAACTTCATCGTAAACAGTTTTCTTCTTACCGTCTACAACTTCTTTCACTCTCTTGCCTTCAGCGTCTTTTCTTGCAACTTTAGCTGTTACAGTAACAGTCTCAAAGTTGTCTTTCTCGCGAACAGCCATAGCTACAAGGCCTTCAGCGATCTTACGGATCTCTTTAGCTTTAGCTTCTGTTGTAACAATTTTTCCATTGTATAACAGATTTGTAACCTGGTTTCTTAACAGAGCTTTTCTCTGGTCAGCTGTTCTGCTTAATTTTCTATATTTTGCCATTTAATTTTCCTCCATCTGTGGGACAGCAGTCCACGCTTGTTCGGTCTTACTGGGCTGCTGCTTAGCAAATCCCCACTGTAATAATCTTACGCGATACCTTTATGGTTATCTTACTCTTCTGTTGGCTGAAGCTGTAAGCCCAGCTCTTTCAACTTGGCAAGTACTTCCTCTAAAGACTTACGTCCAAGGTTACGTACTTTCATCATGTCGTCAGAAGTCTTATTGCAAAGCTCCTCAACAGTATTGATGCCTGCTCTCTTCAGACAGTTGTAAGAACGAACTGAAAGCTCAAGCTCATCAATGCTCATTTCAAGAACTTTCTCTTTCTCATTGTCTTCTTTCTCGATCATAACCTCAGCGGTCTTTGCATTCTCGGAAAGGTCAATGAAAAGGCTTAAATGCTCGCTTAATACCTTTGCTGCAAGGCTTACTGCCTCATCAGGATCCAGCGTGCCGTTTGTGTATACATCAAGTGTCAGTTTATCAAAGTCTGTAACCTGACCCACACGTGTATTCTGCACAACCATATTGACTCTCTCAACCGGGCTGTAGATTGCATCAACTGCAATTACACCGATTGGCATGTCATCTGATTTGCCCTTATCCGCACTCACATATCCGCGGCCTTTTGTAATGGTAAGTTCCATTGCAAGTCTGCAATCCTTACCACCGTTTAAGGTAGCGATTACCTGATCCGGATTCATGATCTCGATATCCTGATCTGCCTGAATATCAGCAGCTGTCACAACACCTTTGCCCTCACACTCAATGTATGCGGTCTTCGGCTCATTGTCAGCACTGTTATTCTTAATTGCAAGACTCTTAAGATTCATGATGATCTCTGTCACGTCTTCTTTTACTCCAGGGATGGAGCTGAATTCATGAAGAACACCATCGATCTTAACCTGACTTACTGCAGCTCCCGGCAGGGAGGACAGCATAATTCTTCTAAGAGAATTGCCAAGTGTAGTACCGTAACCTCTTTCAAGAGGTTCTACAACGAATCTTCCAAATTTTTTATCTTCAGATATCTCGGTAATTTCGATTTTTGGTTTATTAAAATCAAACACTATAAATTTCCCTCCTTCTGGGTTGTATGCAATTGAGGGTATTATCAGGGCTCATTATTTGGAGTACAACTCGACGATAAGCATCTCGTTTACAGGAACGTCAATTTCTTCTCTTGTAGGAAGCTCTTTTACAACGCCCTTAAGATTCTCCTGGTCAGCCTCAAGCCAGTTCGGAACAAGTCTTCCGCCTGTTACCTCAAGGATTCCTTTGTATCTCTCAGAACCTTTGCATTTCTCTTTGATCTCGATGCTGTCGCCAGCTTTTACGAGATAAGAAGGAATGTTAACGCATTTTCCGTTTACAAGAACGTGCTTGTGGTCAACGATCTGACGAGCTTCTTTTCTTGTTCTTGCAAATCCCATACGGAAAAGAACATTGTCAAGTCTTGTCTCAAGCATGATCATCAGGTTCTCACCAGTCTGACCTTTCATTCTGTCGGCTTTCTTGTAGTAGTTACGGAAAGGTTTCTCCAGAACGCCATAAATGAATTTTGCTTTCTGTTTTTCTTTTAACTGAAGACCGTACTCAGATACTTTACGGTTTGCACGTTTTAACTGTCTTGTGGATTTTTTATCAATTCCTAAATAAATTGGATCCATTCCAAGGGATCTACATCTTTTCAGGACCGGTGTTCTATCTACTGCCATCTTGGCTTACCTCCTAATTCAATTAGACTCTTCTACGTTTTGGTGGACGGCATCCGTTGTGCGGAACCGGAGTTACGTCACGGATACTTGTTACTTCAAGACCGCATGCCTGAAGGGCACGGATAGCAGCCTCACGACCTGATCCTGGTCCTTTAACCATTACGTCTACTGTTTTTAATCCATGAATTAAAGCAGCCTTTGTTGCAGTCTCAGCTGCCATCTGTGCTGCATAAGGAGTAGATTTCCTTGAACCTCTAAATCCCAGACCGCCGGCACTTGCCCATGAAAGAGCGTTTCCTTCGTTGTCAGTCAGAGTAACAATTGTGTTGTTAAAAGAAGACTGGATATGTGCCTGTCCGTGTTCAACGTTTTTCTTGACACGACGTTTTGTTGTCGTTTTTTTAGTTGTTTTTGCCATTTTAAAACTAACCTACGCTTTCCTTAATCAATCAAAATTTATAGTTAGGATACTGAATTATTTCTTCTTATTTGCTACTGTTCTCTTCGGACCCTTGCGTGTTCTAGCATTGGTCTTGGTCTTCTGACCACGAACCGGAAGTCCTTTACGATGACGGATTCCTCTGTAGCATCCGATTTCCTGCAGTCTCTTAATGTTCAGGGCGATTTCTCTACGAAGATCACCTTCTACCATCATTGTCTCATCAATGACAGCCTGAAGTCTCTTAACTTCATCATCAGTCAGGTCTCTGACACGTGTGTCAGGATTTACATTTGCCTGAGCAAGGATTTTGTCTGCACTTGGTCTTCCGATACCATAAATATAGGTAAGACCGATTTCGATTCTTTTCTCTCTTGGTAAGTCTACACCAGCTATACGAGCCATGTACTGTTTCCTCCATTTTCTTTACTGAAAGTTCTGCGTCTTCGTACATCACTTGTATCAGATACAAGGTGAAATGGGATGCATCCATACGCACTCTTTCTTAATTCTTAGTTCCTAATTGGGGTGCCTCGGTATAACACCCAGCTGCTTTTGGCGATTCGCAGCCTTTCCGAAATTTGCGGCCAACGGGCCAACGTTGCCTCCGGTATTAGGCAATACATGCTTAGTTCATTATATGTCAGATGATACAACCCATCCGGGTGTTTCACCTACAGCCGCATTCACAAACAATGGATCAATCAACCCTGACGCTGTTTGTGCTTTGGATTCTCACAGATAATTCTGATAGAACCTTTTCTCTTAATGACCTTGCATTTCTCGCAGATCGGTTTTACAGATGATCTTACTTTCACTGGAAATCCTCCTTCCGTAAAATATAGCATTAAAATCTGCAGTTTAGGGCGCAGTTATACACACGTACAAGCGCGTCCGCATTGTATTGTAGCATTATGGTCTACAAAATGCAAGCAGTTTTTTAAATTTTTTTTACATTTTTCTAATTTTTTTAGTTTCCTGAAGTTTGAAACATTTTTTCTGTGTTCAGTTTCTTCTATAATAGAAGAAACTCCTGTACCATAGAAGCATTTTCTCAGGCACAGGAGTTTTATATTCATTAATCCGAATTTGCTATTAACGAATCTGAATTACTTATCTCGCCAGATGATTCTTCCCTTGGAAAGATCATATGGGGAAAGCTCCATTGTTACTTTGTCTCCTGGAAGAATACGAATAAAGTTCATGCGCAGCTTGCCGCTGATATGAGCAAGTACAACATGTTTGTTTTCAAGTTCCACTTTAAACATTGCGTTTGGCAGCTTCTCTAAAACAGTGCCTTCTACTTCAAGTACATCTACTTTTGACATTTTATACCTCCTGTATCGCCTTAATGATAATGATTAATACTCTGTGAGTGTCAGAATCTCCGGTTCGCCATCTGTAATCAGTATGGTGTTCTCATAATGTGCGGAAAGGGAACCATCCATGGTCACCACTGTCCATTCGTCATCCAGCCAGCATACATCTGCTCTGCCCATATTGATCATGGGCTCTATGGCAAGTGTCATGCCTGGAAGTAATTTCACTCCCCTGCGTTTCTGAGGGAAGTTGGGAATCTGCGGATCTTCGTGAAGATGAGTACCAATCCCATGTCCCACAAGATCTCGTACAATACCATAACGGTATTTCGCCGCATACGCTCCGATTGCCTTGGAAATATCATTGAGATGATTTCCTGCTTTCGCGAATTTTATTCCTTCAAAGAAGCACTGCCTGGTTACATCCATAAGCTGCTTGGCTTCTTTGGAAACTTCTCCGACTGCATAAGTACGGGCCGCATCAGAATGATATCCTTTATAGATCAGTCCTGCATCAATCTTTACCAGATCACCATCCTGGATAATTTTGTCCTCCGAAGGAATTCCGTGGACCACTTCATCATTCAGGCTGATGCAGAAGGAGCCAGGAAAGCCTCCATAATTCAGAAAATTGGGAATGCATCCCATGGAACGGATCATATCTTCGCCGATACGGTCGATTTCCTTGGTACTCATTCCTGGTTTAATATAAGGGATCAGCCCGTCATGGACTTTTTCCAGAAGATGTCCGGATTCCCTCATAAGTTCAATTTCTTGTGCTGTTTTTATTGAAACTGACATTACTTCTTATCCTCTATTCTATTCGCCAAGGATCTTCACAATATCACCAAATACCTCATCCAGGTTCTTGGTGCCATCTACAGTTTTCAGTACGCCCTGACCAGTATAGTAGTCGATAAGCGGCTGAGTCTGCTCATGATATACATTCAGACGCTTCTGTACAGTCTCCGGCTTGTCATCGTCACGAAGCACAAGATCCTCACCGCATGTATCGCAAACCCCCTCTGTCTTCGGAGCTGCAAATACAACGTGGTAGGTTGCACCACATTTTACGCATGCGCGTCTTCCACCCATACGGTTCACGATATTCTCATCCGGAACATCAACATCAATAGCATAATCAATCTTGCTTCCCAGCTTGCTTAAAGCATCGGTAAGGCATTCAGCCTGTGGGATTGTTCTTGGAAAACCGTCCAGAACATAGCCGTTCTTGGCATCCGGCTGCTGGATTCTGTCCACAACAAGGTCGCAGGTAAGTTCATCCGGTACAAGCAGTCCCTGGTCCATATAAGTTTTTGCTTTTTTCCCAAGTTCTGTGCCATTTTTGATATTGGCACGGAAAATATCGCCTGTAGAGATATGGGGAATACCATATTTCTCAGCAATTTTCTTAGCCTGGGTTCCTTTTCCTGCACCTGGTGCACCTAACATGATAATTCTCATAAAAAGCCCTCCATTTTCTCATACTACGAATTAAGGCTGTGACGCATATAAGCACCACAACCTTTATTCTTTTAGTTGTTCAGGAAGCCTTTGTAATTGCGGACAAGCATCTGTGATTCAATCTGTTTCACAGTCTCCAGGATAACTCCAACAATAATGATGATGGAAGTACCACCGAAGGATACGTTTGCACCGAATACTCCATTGAAGAAGAACGGAATAACCGCAACGATAATCAGGCCTACTGCACCTATAAATATAATATAATTTAAGATTTTAGTCAAATAGTCTGACGTTGGTTTTCCTGGACGGATACCAGGAATGAAACCACCCTGCTTTTTGATATTGTCTGCAACTTCCAGCGGGTTGAATGTGATGGAAGTGTAGAAATATGCAAAGAATACGCAAAGTACAATATACAGAAGCAGTCCCCAGCTATACTGTGGCTGACTTGGATTACACCAGTTATTGGATGATAATCCTCGAATAATCTCACTGCCGATGCCGGTTCCATTAGCTTTTCCTGCAAGCTGTGCGATTACGCCTGGGAAAGACATAATTGAGGAAGCAAAAATAACCGGAATAACACCAGCGGTGTTAACTTTCAGCGGTATATTGGTAGTCTGACCACCCATCAGCTTTCTGCCGACCATTTTTCTGGAATACTGAACAGGAATTCTTCTCTCTGCACCGTTAAGGATCAGTACAAATACCACCATGACAACGATTATTGCAACAATGATAACCCCTGCAAGCAGTCCTTTTGCAATTGTTTTTCCTTTGATGAAGTTCTCATAAAGAAGAGATAAGTCACTTGGAACACGGGAAACGATGTTAATGGTCAGGACGATGGAAATACCATTTCCAACACCCTTCTCAGTAATACGCTCACCGATCCACATCAGCATGGCAGAACCAGCTGTGAGGCAAGTAACTACAGTTAAGCCTTTAAAGAAGTTCATGTTCGGGATCAGACCCTGGCGACCAAAACCGATTGCCATTGCCACAGACTCAAACAACGCAAGACCAACAGTTACATAACGGGTAATGGCAGTAATTTTCTTTCTGCCCTCTTCTCCATCTCTCTGCATCTCCTCCAGAGCCGGAATAGCAATTGTGAGAAGCTGCATGATAATGGATGATGTAATGTATGGCGTGATGTTCAATGCAAAGATTGACATCTGGGTAAATGAGCCACCAGTGAACGCATCAAAGAAATTGAATGCGTCACCAGTGTTTTTAGCAAACCACTCTTTAAAGAAATCGCTATCTACTCCCGGAACAGGAAGCTGTGATCCGATACGGATGACAAGAATCATCCATAATACATAGAGGAGTTTACGTCTCATCTCTTTTACTCTGAAAACGTTTTTGAGAGTTTCAAACATTTGATCACCTCTATTAGATCAGCTCTACTGTACCACCTGCAGCTTCGATTTTAGACTTTGCAGTCTCACTTACAGCATTTACTTTAACTGTAAGCTTCTTGGTAAGCTCGCCGTTTCCAAGGATTTTAACGCCGTCACCAGCTTTGGAAATTGCACTGCTTGCAAGTAAGCTCTCAACTGTAACCTCTGCACCATCCTCAAAACGGTTCAGAACATCAACGTTGATTGCAATGATCTCTTTAGAGTTTCTGTTTGTGAATCCTCTCTTAGGCAGACGTCTGTATAAAGGCATCTGTCCACCTTCAAATCCCGGTTTCTTGTGTCCGGAACGTGCTAACTGTCCTTTATGGCCTTTACCGGCTGTTTTGCCGTTTCCAGAACCATGTCCACGGCCTCTTCTGAAGTTATCGCTGTGCTTAGAACCCTCAGCTGGTCTTAAGTTTGATAATTCCATTATGGCACCTCCTTTTTGTAATTATGCTTCTTCTACTTTTACCAGGTGCTGTACCTGCTGAATCATTCCTCTTGTTGCCGCATTGTCTGGCATCTCAACTGTTTTGTGCATTTTGGTAAGACCCATTGCTTTAACAGTAAGTTTGTGCTTCGGAACTGCGCCAATCGGAGATTTTACTAAAGTAACTTTTAATGTATTTGCCATTTTAATATTCCTCCTTAAGCCAGAATCTCATCAACAGATTTTCCACGAAGTTTTGCAACTTCTTCCGGAGTTTTTAACTGTCTTAAGCCTTCGATGGTTGCAAGAACAACATTCTGCTTATTTCTGGATCCCATACATTTTGTACGGATGTTTTTGATACCAGCTAACTCGATAACGGCACGAGCCGGGCCGCCGGCGATAACTCCAGTACCTTCCGGAGCTCTCTTAAGAAGCATGGAAGCGCTTCCGTAAGAACCTACGAAGTCATGTGTAATGGAACCATTCTCATCTCTTGCTACGGTTACTAATTTCTTAATAGCATCCTCTTTTCCTTTGCGGATTGCTTCCGGAATCTCGGCTGCCTTTCCAAGTCCTGCACCAACGTGTCCATTGCCGTCACCTACAACAACTAAAGCTGTGAAACGGAAGTTACGACCACCTTTAACAACCTTGGTAACACGCTTGATTGATACTACTTTATCTTCTAACTCTAACTGACTAGCATCAATAAGATTACGTTTCATGTGTTTCGCTCCTCCTTATTAGAATTTCAGTCCAGCTTCTCTTGCTGCGTCTGCCAGTGCTTTTACTTTACCGTGGTAAATGTATCCACCTCTGTCAAAAACAACTTCCTCGATGCCGGCTTCCACTGCCTTCTTACCGATTACAGTGCCAAGATATGCTGCTGCTGCAACATCGTCGGTGTTCTCAAGCTGTGCTTTTACGTCTTTCTGAAGAGTAGAAGCAGATACTAAAGTCTTTCCAACGGTGTCATCGATAATCTGTGCATACATGTGTTTATTGGAACGAAATACTGCAAGACGCGGAGTTGTTGCAGTGCCATTTAAATGATGACGTAATCTTCTATGCTTTTTCTCGCGAATTTCCGCTCTAGATGCTTTATTAACCATTTTCTCACTCTCCTTAATTATTTCTTACCAGTCTTACCAACTTTGCGTCTGATAACCTCAGTATCATACTTAATACCTTTACCCTTATATGGCTCAGGTCTTCTCTTATCTCTGATCTCAGCTGCAAACTGTCCAACTTTTTCCTTGCTGATACCGGAAACGATAATCTTGTTACCGTCTACTTTGGTCTCAATACCTTCCGGATCTTCCATTTCTACCGGGTGAGAATATCCAAGGTTTAAAGTAAGCTTCTTGCCCTGCTTAGCGGCTCTGTAACCAACACCGTTAACTTCAAGAGTCTTGGTGTATCCTTCGCTTACACCAACAACCATGTTGTGGATAAGGCTTCTTGTTAAGCCGTGAAGGGATTTCATTTTCTTTAAGTCGTTTGGTCTTGCAACAACTACATGACCATCTTCAACTTTGATTTCCATCTCTGTTGGAAGCGCTCTCTCAAGTGTTCCTTTTGGTCCTTTTACGGTTACTACGTTTCCTTCTGCAACAGATACTTCAACTCCTGCCGGAATAGCAACCGGAAGTCTACCGATACGTGACATACTATGTGTCCTCCTTACTTAGATTATCGGAGAGGTTTTCGCAACCTCTCTGTTTTCAGTGTTTCGTCTACTTCTTGAATGAATGGAGCCGAAGCTTACCATACAAATGCAAGAACCTCGCCGCCTACCTGAAGTTTACGAGCTTCTTTATCGGTGATAACACCTTTATTAGTGGAAAGGATTGCGATTCCAAGTCCTCCAAGAACCTTCGGAAGCTCTTCCTTACCAGCATAAACACGAAGACCCGGTTTAGAGATTCTCTTTAAACCTGTGATGATCTTCTCGTTTTTGTCTTCGCCATATTTCAGTGTGATATGGATGTTTTTAGCAACACCATCTTCAACTAAATCGTATTTTGCAATGTATCCCTCATCAACAAGGATGTTTGCAATTGCAATTTTCATCTTGGATGCTGGTACATCTACTGTGTCGTGTTTTGCAGTGTTTGCATTACGAATTCTTGTAAGCATGTCTGCGATTGGATCGCTCATTGTCATGTTAGTTTCCTCCTCATATTCAGACTTTACATGTCATAGTATATTTATATAAATTTACGTGTTACCTGTGTAACATCATCCCGTGCTGAACTGGTACTGCACCTTGCGGCTTGCACTCGTTAAGGTTCGGGATGGACTTTGCACGAAATTCATGTTCGCCTTACGGCTTACATTCATTAAGCGACTTTCAGCTTCGGCTTACCAGGAAGCTTTCTTAACTCCCGGGATCTGTCCTTTGTAAGCTAACTCACGGAAGCAGATTCTGCAGATTCCGTATTTTCTTAAATATGCATGTGGACGTCCACAAATTCTGCAACGGCTATATTCTCTTGTAGAAAATTTAGCTGGACGCTGCTGTTTGATTTTCATTGCTGTCTTAGCCATGAATCGTTCCTCCTATATCAGATCTGCTGACCCCGGCAAGGAGCCGGCGGTCAACTTTGGAATGTTCCTCTACTTATTTCGCAAAAGGCATGTTGAACAGCTTCAGTAACTCACGAGCTTCCTCATCAGTATTTGCTGTTGTAACGAAGATAATGTCCATACCTCTTACTTTGTCAACTTTATCGTACTCAACTTCTGGGAAGATAAGCTGCTCTTTGATACCAAGAGCGTAGTTTCCTCTTCCATCGAATGCGTTAGGATTAACGCCACGGAAGTCACGTACACGTGGAAGTGCCAGGTTGATCAGACGATCAGCGAACTCATACATCTTCTCGCCTCTTAATGTTACTTTACATCCGATCGGCATTCCCTCTCTGATTTTGAAGTTAGCAACAGATTTTTTAGCTTTTGTTGCGATAGCTTTCTGTCCTGTAATCAGCTCCATATCTGCAATAGCTGCATCAAGAAGCTTAGCGTTCTCTTTTGCTTCACCAACACCCATGTTAATTACGATCTTGTCGAGTTTTGGCACTTGCATAACGTTTTTATATCCGAATTTTTTGGTCATGGCATCCATGATCTCATTAGTATAAAGTTCTTTTAATCTACTCACTTATGTCTGCCTCCTCTCTCAATTAATCGATAACCTTACCTGTTGCTTTGGCAACGCGGACTTTTTTGTCACCATCCATCTTAAAGCCAACTCTTGTTGCTTTTCCATCTGCCATAAGCATTACGTTGGAGATGTGAAGCGGAGCTTCTTTTGTGATGATTCCACCATTCTGGTTTGCAGCTGATGGTTTGGTGTGTTTTGTAACCATATTAACGTTCTCTACTAATACGGTATTGTCTTTTACGTTAACGGCAAGGACTTTGCCTTCTTTGCCTTTATCTTTACCAGCGATTACTGTAACAGTATCACCTTTTTTAATCTTCATAGCTGACATTAGGCACCCTCCTATAATACTTCCGGAGCTAAGGAAACGATCTTCATGAATTTTTTCTCACGAAGCTCTCTGGCAACTGGTCCAAAGATACGTGTTCCTCTCGGAGTTAAGTCGTCTTTAATGATTACGGCAGCATTTTCATCGAAACGGATATAGGATCCGTCTTTACGACGAGCGCCTTTTTTAGATCTAACTACAACAGCCTTTACTACGTCACCTTTTTTAACAACGCCGCCTGGTGTTGCATCTTTAACAGTAGCAACGATTGTATCGCCGATGTTTGCATATCTTCTTGTAGAGCCACCCATAACACGGATACAAAGGATTTCTTTTGCACCAGTGTTGTCGGCAACTTTCAGTCTTGTTTCCTGCTGAATCATACTGGTTATCCTCCTTATTTAACTCTCTCTACTACTTCAACCAGTCTCCATCTCTTGTCTTTGGACAGCGGTCTGGTCTCCATAACTTTTACGGTATCACCGATGTTGCACTCATTGTTTTCGTCATGAGCTTTTAATTTATATGTTCTCTTCACGATTTTCTTGTAAAGAGGATGTTTTACATGGTCTTCAATTGCAACTACGATGGTCTTATCCATCTTATTGCTGACAACCTTACCCACGCGGGTTTTTCTCAGATTTCTTTCCACGATTATGTCCTCCTAAATTCACTATTTGGAAGCGTTAGCTTTCGCAGTGATCACTGTCTGGATTCTGGCAATATTTCTGCGAACCTCTTTGATTCGTCCTGTATTGTCTAATTGATTGGTTGCATTCTGAAATCTCAGATTGAAAAGTTCTTTCTTAGCAGCTACTAATTCTTCGTTTAATTCTGCAGCTGATTTTGCCTGTAAATCTTCTACGAATTTATTAATTTTCACTGTTATCACCGCCTTCTAACTCTGCACGAGAAACTATTTTGCATTTACATGGTAACTTGTGCATTGCAAGACGTAATGCCTCACGAGCGATTTCTTCTGAAACGCCTGCGATCTCAAACATAACACGTCCTGGTTTAACAACTGCTACCCAGTATTCCAGGGCACCTTTTCCGGAACCCATACGAGTTTCTGCTGGTTTTGCTGTTACTGGTTTATCTGGGAAAATCTTGATCCAAACCTTACCACCACGTTTGATATAACGGGTCATAGCAACACGGGCTGCCTCAATCTGATTAGATCTGATCCAGCAAGGCTCGGTAGCAACAAGACCGAATTCACCATAATTGATCTGATTACCTCTAAGGGCTTTTCCTCTCATGGAGCCACGGAATTGTTTACGACGTTTAACTCTTTTTGGCATTAACATTATTTATCGCTCCCTTCCTTAGTTCCTTTAGTTGGAAGAATCTCACCATTGTAGATCCATGCCTTTACACCAACTTTGCCATATGTGGTGTCTGCTTCTGCGAAACCATAATCGATGTCTGCACGAAGTGTCTGAAGCGGAATAGTTCCATCGCTGTAGAACTCTGTACGAGCCATATCAGCTCCACCAAGACGTCCAGATACGGATGTTTTGATTCCCTTTGCTCCAGATTTCATTGTACGCTGCATTGTAGATTTCATAGCACGTCTGAAGGAGATACGGTTCTCCAGCTGAAGAGCGATGTTCTCTGCAACAAGCTGAGCGTCTCTGTCTGGTCTCTTAACTTCTTTGATATCAACGATAAGCTTCTTGTCTGTGTATTTGGCAAGTTCAGCTTTAACTTTCTCGATCTCAGCGCCGCCTTTACCGATTACGATACCAGGTTTAGCTGTGTAAATGATAACTTTGACTCTGTCAGATGCTCTTTCGATCTCGATCTTGGAAACACCTGCGCTGTATAATTTCTTTTTGAGGAATGTTCTGATGTTGTAGTCCTCTACCAGATAGTCTGCGAAATCACTCTCTGCATACCATCTTGAATCCCAATCCTTGATAACACCGACTCTAAGGCCATGTGGGTTAACTTTCTGTCCCATGTCTATCCTCCTTATTTCTCATCCAGCACGATGGTAATATGGCTTGTTCTCTTCTCGATTCTGTAAGCTCTACCCTGTGCTCTTGGCTGGATTCTCTTCATTGTAGGTCCTTTATTTGCATAGCAGGCTGCAACGACGAGATTGTCTGCGTTCATTCCATTATTGTTCTCAGCGTTAGCAATAGCTGATTCCAGTAATTTTTTGATTACGCTGGAAGCGTATCTTGGGTTGTATGTCAGGATACCAAGTGCTGTCTGCACATCTTTGCCACGGATTGCATCTAAAACGTAGCAGGCTTTCTGAACAGAAATTCTTGCATAAGATAATTTTGCAGACGGTCTTGTCTCTCTATTATTCTCATTTCTGGCTCTCTTAATCTGGCTTCTATGTCCTTTTGCCATTTTAAAGTGCCTCCTTTCGTCATATTCAATATTCAGGTAAACACCTGGGTTGCCCGAACCGCTTCTTGCGATCAGGCAGCCTGGTGAAAAGTACTAACTAGCGAACACCGGATTTCTTTTCGTCTTTTCCGTGTCCTCTGTAGGTTCTGGTAGCAACAAACTCACCAAGTTTGTGACCAACCATATCCTCAGTAATATATACCGGCACATGTTTTCTTCCGTCATGGACAGCGATTGTATGTCCAACAAAAGACGGGAAGATTGTGGAACGGCGTGACCAAGTTTTGATTACGGATTTATCATTTGCAGCGTTTAATGCATCTACTTTTTTAAGTAAGCTCTGATCTGCAAAAGGTCCTTTTTTCAGTGAACGAGACATTCTTAATCCTCCTTATTATTTGCTTAAAGCTTTTCCATCGCGTCTTCTTACGATGAGCTTGTTGGACGCTTTGTTTTTCTTTCTTGTCTTCAGACCAAGAGCAGGTTTGCCCCAAGGTGTACACGGACCTGGACGTCCAACCGGAGCGCGGCCCTCTCCACCACCATGTGGATGGTCATTCGGGTTCATAACAGAACCGCGAACTGTAGGTCTGATTCCCATGTGACGCTTACGACCAGCTTTACCGATGTTGATCAGGTTGTGATCACCATTTCCGATAATACCTACTGTAGCACGGCAGATGATCGGAACCATTCTCATCTCACCAGATGGGAGACGAAGTGTAGCGTATTTGCCTTCTTTAGCCATAAGCTGAGCACCATTACCAGCGGAACGAACCATCTGTCCGCCCTTTCCTGGGTGAAGCTCAATATTATGAACCATAGTACCAACCGGGATAAGCTCTAACGGTAAGCAGTTACCTACACGGATTTCAGCTTCCGGTCCGTTCATAACTTTCTGTCCAACTTTAAGTCCTTCCGGAGCAAGAATGTATGCTTTCTCGCCATCTGCATAGCAGATAAGTGCGATGTTTGCTGTTCTGTTCGGATCATACTCAACAGATTTAACAACTGCCGGGATTCCATCTTTTCTTCTCTTGAAGTCGATGATTCTATATTTTCTACGGCTTCCGCCTCCCTGATGTCTTACAGTGATCTTACCCTGGTTGTTACGTCCAGCGTTTTTCTTTAAAGACACGGTAAGGGATTTCTCTGGTGTTGCTTTAGTAATCTCAGAGAAGTCGGAACCTGTCATATGTCTTCTAGACGGGGTATATGGGTTATAACTTTTGATTCCCATTTCTTTTCTCCTTTCAAATTTGTTCTCACGCTTTTGAATGCGTATAAACTGCTATCTGTTAATTAAAGACCCTCGAAGATCTCGATGTCTTTGCTGTCCTCTGTAAGGGCTACGATAGCTTTTTTGGATTTAGCAGTTTTTCCAACTACCATTCCGCGGCGTTTTTTCTTACCATCAAGATTCATGGTATTTACGCTTTTAACTTTTGTTCCATCGAACATTTTCTCAACTGCTTCTTTGATCTGAGCTTTGTTTGCTTCCGGATGAACAAGGAAAGTATATTTCTTCTCACCCATAGCAGCCATGGATTTTTCAGTGATCACTGGTCTTTTGATCACGTCGTAATATTTAATATCTGCCATTATGCGTATACCTCCTCGATGGATGCTACAGCGTCTTTAGTTACTACTACAGTACCGTGGCTCATAACATCATATACGTTGATGCCGTTAGCAGCTACAGTCTGTACGTTCTCGATATTTCTTGCAGAAAGGATTACGTTCTTGTCTTCCTGTGCTGTTACAATAAGAGCTTTCTCTGCTTTCAGATTTGTAAGAACCTTCTGCATTTCTTTTGTCTTTGCATCAGCAAGTGCAAGGCTATCAACAACTACGAATTTATTGTCCTGAACTTTGGAAGTCAGAGCGGATTTAAGAGCTGCTCTTCTTTCTTTTTTGTTCATTTTTACTTCATAATCTCTTGGAGTTGGTGCGAAAATAATTCCGCCGCCTGTCCACTGTGCAGCACGGATGGATCCCTGTCTAGCATGACCGGTTCCTTTCTGTCTCCAAGGTTTTCTTCCGCCACCGCTTACTTCAGAACGAGTTTTCGCTTTCTGAGTACCCTGGCGTTTATTTGCAAGCTGACGAACAACAGCAAGGTGAACAAGATGCTCATTGACTTCAACGCCGAATACTGCATCGTTCAGCTCCATTGTTCCAACTTCATTGCCTTCCATATTATAAACAGTTACGTTTGCCATTTGTGTGCTCCTCCTTTCTTATTATAAGGACTTTACTGTCTCTTTGATTGTAACCAAGGATTTCTTAGGTCCTGGAACAGCACCTTTAACTAACAGTAAGTTATTTTCTGTATCTACGCGTACGATCTCAAGATTCTGAACAGTTACCTGCTCGCTTCCCATATGACCTGGCATGTGTTTTCCTTTGAATACCTTGCTCGGATCAGAACAAGCACCATTGGAACCTGCATGACGATGATATTTGGAACCGTGAGCCATAGGTCCTCTGGACTGTCCATGTCTCTTGATTGCGCCCTGGAAGCCTTTACCTTTTGAAACTGCTGTTGCATCGATGTGATCTCCAGCTGCAAAGATATCAGCTTTAATTTCCTGTCCTACCTCATATTCAGCAGCGTTCTCAAAACGGAATTCTTTAACGAATCTCTTAACTGCAACGCCTGCTTTTGCAAAGTGGCCTGTTTCCGGTTTGTTCACCAGTTTCTCTCTGATGTCGCCGAAGCCAACCTGAACTGCTGTGTATCCGTCGTTCTCATCTGTTTTAACCTGAGTTACGACACATGGACCAGCCTGTAAAACGGTTACCGGAATTAACATTCCATCTTCGTTGAAGATCTGAGTCATTCCGACTTTGGTAGCTAAAATAGCTTTCTTCATCTTTCTTCCTCCTATAGCGGATTGCCCTTTCGGGTAATCATATAATAAATAGCTAAATGCTTATGCATTTACAAGATTAATTATTTTGCCTTCATCTTGATGTCGATATGAACACCAGCAGGCATTTCCAGTCTGGACAGTGCATCAACTGTCTTCTGGGTCGGAGCAATGATATCAATCAGTCTCTTATGTGTTCTCTGCTCAAACTGTTCTCTGGAATCTTTATATTTGTGAACAGCTCTTAAGATTGTAACAACTTCCTTCTTAGTTGGAAGCGGAACCGGTCCGCTAACTGTTGCACCATTCTTCTTAACAGTGTCGATGATCTTTGCAGCAGATGCATCTACTAACTGATGATCGTAAGCTTTTAATGTGATTCTCATTACCTGATTTGCCATAAAAAAAGTCTCCTCCTATTCGTACTCACTATCAGTACGACAAGCGGCGACTGTACACATCTCCGTGTGTGTCCTAAAACATCTTCCTGCTACGGACATTCTTTCACACGTCCCATCCCAAGATGGCTATTGAACTTGTACAGTGACTTGTCGTCAGTTTCCTAACTTGACATTCGCTCCACGGAAAACCCGCCTTAGTCGGCGGCAACCTCGCGCTTCATTGCTATCATGTCACAGCAGATATTAGTATACACAAAGGTTTTAAAAATTGCAAGTGTTTTTTTCAAAAAATCCAGATATTTTTTTGTATTATTTTAAATACAATCCAGAGTGTGTTTACTCCGGTTTTTCTTTCTTCCTATTATATAGTGTTTCTAATAGCTGTCAGTTACAATCCTGTTGCTGACAACCATCAATCAGCTTTCATTATTTAATATAGTGGTTCTAAATCCTTACGCAGTCATTGTCTTTTCCTTAATAAAAAAACAAGAAGAGGCATCATCGAATGCCTCTTCTTTCCTATTATAATAATGAATCAATCTTCATCATCATAGTATTCATCTTCGTCCTCTTCTTCGTCAGCAAAGATATCAGAATAATCAAACAAAGTAACCTTGGTTATCTCATCTTTCACAATGTCAGGAGCATCTCCTTCTTTCTTTGCTTTCGCAGCAAGCTGTGCCGGTGAATATCTCGGGATTGCCAGCTTCTTGATCTCAACTGGTTCCTCCTCTTCCTCCTCATGAATCTCCGGAGCCGCTTTCTTCTTCGGTGCTGACTTCTTAGTCTGTGTTGCAGGCTTAGCAGACTTCCTGACTGGTTTGGAGTCCTTTGCGGTAGCTGCTGCTACTTCCTTCTTCAGAAGTTCATGTGCTTCACTTGTAGCACTCTGTACAGCTCTTTGTGGAGCTTCCTCTTCTTCTACATCGAAATCGTCTTCATCGATTTCATCCACAAAGCCACCGGTACGGATCTTGCGCTTTTCTTTCTTGCTGCGCTTGCCCTGTGCTTTGATCTCACGCTCTTCATCACGGTACTCACGCTCTTTACGCTTCTCTTCTTTCTTCAGCTCTTTACGGCTCTTCACGTATCCTGGTTCTGTATCCTCCGGATAGTCGTCATAATCATCCGGATCTTTTTTCCAGAGTTCTGCGATTACATAAAGAATAATCAGAAACAGAACGGTAAGCCCAAGAACAATCAGCCCCTCAATACTCTTGGTAGCTGCCATCAGATATCCGATAAACGGAATTGTTACAACAATTTTCGGAAGGTAGCTTCCAATTGCCACATTAATCGGCTGTCCCTGAGAAACAGTTGGATCCATAGCAGTACCTGTACCATTTGCGACATCAGCGCTGGCCAGTGTATAACGATACACTGCATTCTCATCATTTACAAGGATCGGTGTACCCAGAGCTGCTTCTTCGGTTTTAACCGGAATTGCATATGTAACAGATCCCATTGCCAGATTTGACTTGACTGTGGAGTCGTCTCTGATTTCAGTCGTCACTCCAAAGAATGGAGGAACCGCTAATGCAACCACACAAAGTATGGTACATATTACAACAAAATGTACTATAAATTTTAAAAACTTAGACATTGGTAACCATCCTCACTTTTTACGGCAGCCTTTACTGGTTGCTCAGATACTGTTCAATACTGCTCATCGCAGCTTCTTCATCTTCACCATTAGCAGAAAGTGTAATCTCCTCACCGGCGTCAAGTCCCAGTGTCATCATACCCATAATACTCTTGGCATTTACTTTCTTCTTGCCTACTTCTACATAAATTTCACTGTTGAACTGACTTGCCACCTGTACCAGCTGTGCAACGGGTCTGGCTTCAAGCCCTGTGGACAGGTGAATGGTGATTGGTTTTTTAATCATAATAACTCCTCCTTGTTTTCCCTCAGGTCATCTGCAAGCAGGCTTAATTTACGAAGCCGGTGATTTACTCCAGACTTTCCAACCTGTGGGTTCAACATCAATCCTAGTTCTTTAAGTGTTGCTTCCGGATACTGCAGCCGCAATCTTGCGATCTCCTCAAGTCCTTCATTCAAACTCTCCAGGCCCACCTTTTCCTCAAGAAGTCTGATATCCTCGATCTGCTTCACTGCTGCATTAACCGTCTTATTTATATTAGCAGTCTCACAGTTTACCTTCCGATTCACAGAATTGCGCATCTCTTTCAGGATACGGATATTTTCCAGATCCATAAGAGCTACATTTGCTTCCATAATAGCAAGCATGTCTACAATCTGTGCGCCTTCCTTCACATAGAGTACATAAGACTTCTTACGCAGAACCATCTTGGCATCTATATGAAAGCTGTGAATAATTTCCTGCAGCTGCCCGCTTATCTCCTGGCTGGGACATACAATTTCGAAATGGTATCCCTTCTGTGGATCACTGATCGAACCTGCCGAGAGAAAAGCACCGCGTACAAACGCCCTTTTGCAGCAATCCCTCTGATACACAATAGAATTGGATACAAGTGGCATCCCTCCGCTCACTCCCGAAAATTCCAGCTTGGCAGAATCCAGTATTTCCTTTATTAAAAACTGATCGATAATGGAAATACAATAAAGATTTCCCTTTCTGAAACGGTCAATCCGGGAATTTGATACATCTGTCTCTATATTAAATGTTTTTTGCAATAATGTAAAGCCTTTTCTTGAAAGTGCCTCATTTTCCGTCTGGATACGCAGGGATTTTCTCCCATCAGTTCCAGCCTCCAGGCTGCCGCAGAAAGTAAAGATTGCAGCCAGTTCCGCAATCCTGCAGTGTCTTCCGGAGCCGATATGCCTGGAAAGTTCTTCTTTCACCATCCCTGAAAAAGACATTCCGCGATTTCCTCTTTCTATTTTTTCAATAGGCGATCTTTATCCACATCTCTGTGCTCCAATCGAAAGCCATATTCACCATTTCTGGCGATCCTGCTGTACAACTCCCTTGCAATGGTAACGGAACGGTGCTTGCCCCCTGTGCAGCCAACTGCAATTACAAGGCTTGTTTTCCCCTCCTGTGCATACTTAGGAATCAGGAACTCCACCATATCTTCCAGTTTATTTGCAAAAATTCTTGCAGTCTCATTATCCATTACATAATTAAACACGCTCTCATCCATACCGGTAAGGGGACGTAATTCATCCTCATAATATGGATTCGGAAGAAAACGCACATCAAATACCAGATCCGCATCCGCTGGAATTCCATACTTAAATCCAAAAGACAGAACCGTAACCATCATATTACAGAATTTTTCATTATTTACAAAAATCTTCTCGATTTCCTGGCGCAGCTCTCTTGTAAGAAGATGACTGGTATCAATAATATAATCAGCTCTCTTACGAAGAAAATCCATTTTCTGGCGTTCCAGACGGATTCCGTCATCTACCCTACCGTTACTGGCAAGCGGATGGCTGCGTCTGGTTTCCTTATAACGCTTTACCAGCACGGAATCTTCAGCATCCATAAAAAGAATCTCAAAATCATATCCAGCTTCTTTCATATGATCCAGAACCTGTGCCAGTTCTTCCAGAGAGTGACCGCTTCTGGCATCAATACCAAGTGCCGCATTCTGGACTCCTTCTTCATGTACTTCCAGCATCAGGGAAGCAAATTTCTCCACCAATGGAATAGGAAGATTGTCCACACAAAAATAGTGGGCATCCTCCAGCATTTTCAGCACTGTGGATTTTCCAGCACCGGAAACGCCTGTAACAATTACAAATCGCATAATTTATCTCCTGCCGGGCAGAATGTTTAATGTTCATAACCTAACCAGTAACGCAAAATGAACTCATCTGCCTCTTATGTGTCTTAAATCCATTCCAAAGGATTCTTCATGGCTCTAGAATTCTCCCAGAAACTTCACCTCTGGTTCAAGCTTCACACCAAATTTCTCCATAACAATTCTTTGAACATCAGACATCAACGTGGTAACATCTTTCGCTGTGGCATTTCCTGTATTGATCACGAAACCGCAATGCTTCTCAGAAACCTGGGCACCGCCTACCTGATAGCCTCGCAATCCGCTGTCCATGATCAGTTTGCCTGCAAAATAGCCCTCTGGCCGTTTGAAAGTGCTTCCTGCACTTGGATAAGAAAGTGGCTGCTTGCTGGTTCGCATCCCTGCTAGCTCCTGCATACGGCTGCGAATCTCCTCCTGATCACCCTTTTCAAGAGAAATGACAGCTTCCAGAACAATATAGCCTGCTTCTTTTATCACACTGGTTCGATAACCCATGTGAAGTTCATCTGCCTGCAAGGTCAGGACTCCGCCCTCTGGAGTAAGAACCGTGACTTCTTTCAGAACATCCTTCATTTCTCCGCCATACGCTCCTGCATTCATCACCACAGCGCCGCCTAAGGTTCCCGGAATTCCCCCTGCAAACTCAAAGCCAGTCAGCGATGCCTCTCTTGCAGCTGCAGCAATTCCAGATAAAAGAGCTCCTGCCTGGGCATGGATCCTGCTGTCTTCAACTCTGATCTGTCCAAAGTTTCTATACAGCTGCACTACTACTCCCTGATAGCCCTTGTCGCTTACAAGAAGATTGCTTCCATTTCCAAGAATAAAATACGGAACATTTTTTTCCTTACAAACAGCTATGATTTTCTTAATCTCATCAGCATTCTCCGGTACCAGAAAGAAATCTGCCGGACCGCCAATTCGGAATGTAGTATGCCTGCTCATAAGCTCCGCTTCCAGTATCCGGTTATCTTCCAGAATTTCCTGGAACCGCTGTTTTAAATTTACATTCACAGATTTACATCCTCTATCTTTCTATACTCAACTTTTCTATCAAATGATATCTGCGCCAATCCTATTCTTTCCATTGTCGCATCGTTTTATTATACTATTTAACTTCACAAATGTACAGAAAAAACGCATATTTTCCAAGATTCTTTCCATACTAAATGTTGTTATGACAGTTGCAAAACAAGAAACTTTTCTCAGCGACATGTTCGTTTCGTGAAAGGAGATCTCACCCATGCTCCAGCAAATTTTCCTATCCATAGTCGGCTTCTGCTCTGGAATCATCATCGCAGGCGGTGTAGTTGGCCTGCTTATCGGTC
>NZ_JBCOME010000040.1:0-30295 GCF_040924365.1 Ruminococcus sp. 1001136sp1_2201st1_G3_2201SCRN_220225
GATTTATACCGGGCTTCTGTATGGGCTGGGGGATCCGTATTCCAGATATTATACGGAGGAAGAATACGAGGAGGAGATGAGAGATACGGAGGGCTCTTACTCTGGAATCGGTGTGAGCATTACCCAGAATACGGAGGGTGGTATTCTGGTGGTGGATTGTTATGAGGGCAGTCCGGCAGATGAGGCCGGGCTGAAGGCGAATGATGTGATCACGGCCGTGAACGGAACGGATGTAACGGAAATGACGCCAGCTGAGGTCTCAAAGATGATCCGGGAAAAGGAGGACGGTACTTCTATCCTGACCGTCTATCACCAGGAGGCAGATGAACCGGAAGAAATTACAGTGACTTTGAGCGATGTGGAGCTGCCCACTGTTTCTTATGAAATGCTGGAGGATTCTATAGGATATTTGCGAATTACAGAGTTTACCATGGTAACACCCCAGCAGTTTGAGGATGCTTACAAAGATCTTCAGGCAAAAGGCATGGAGAAGCTGATCGTGGATCTTCGTGACAATCCAGGTGGGGTGCTTTCTTCTGTGTGCGATGTGCTGCGCCAGATTTTGCCCGAAGGACTGATCGTGTATACAGAGGATAAATATGGGGAAAAACAGGAGATGAAGTGTGACGGCGACACTCCGATCGACATTCCGCTGGCAGTGCTGGTAAATGAGAACAGCGCCAGTGCATCAGAGATTTTTGCCGGGGCAGTGAAGGATTATGAGATTGGAACGATTGTGGGAACCACCACTTATGGAAAGGGAATCGTTCAGAGCATCCGCCAGCTCTCTGATGGAAGTGCGGTGAAGCTGACTACGGCGAAATATTTTACCCCCAAGGGCAATGATATCCACAAGGTGGGAATCACGCCGGATGTGGAGGTAAAACTGGATGCCAGCCTTTTGAATCGGACGGATTATACCCATGACGAGGATAATCAGCTTCAGGCCGCAATAGAGGCGGTTTCTCGTTGACAAAACCACTATGTTGGATTAGAATGGTAAAAGGATTTTTGCAAAATAACGCGCCTGATCTGCGCGATAAACAGGCGGATCAGCCGACGGTTATTTTGTTGACAGGCAATAGCTGTGAAGGCATTGAACAGCTATGACAGGCACAATAAATGTGGAGGAACCATCAATGAAACACAATTTTAAGAAAATCGAGCCGAAATGGCAGAAAAAGTGGGAAGAGCAGCAGGCATTTAAAGCTGTTGACGGAAGTGATAAACCGAAATTCTACGGCCTTGTAGAGTTCCCATACCCAAGTGGTGCGGGAATGCACGTTGGACATATTAAGGCATATTCCAGTATCGAGGTACTTTCCAGAAAGAGAAGAATGCAGGGATACAATGTACTGTTCCCCATCGGATTCGATGCATTCGGACTTCCTACTGAGAATTATGCGATTAAGACGAATACACATCCTCGTGAGATCACAGACCAGAACATTGCGAAATTCACTAATCAGCTGAAGAGTGTTGGATTCTCCTTTGACTGGAGCCGTGTGATCGATACCACACAGGAAGATTTCTATAAATGGACTCAGTGGATTTTCCTGAAAATGTTTGAGAACGGACTTGTTTTCCGTGATAAGACATTAGTTAACTATTGTCCATCCTGTAAGGTTGTTCTTTCCAATGAGGACAGTCAGGGAGGAAAATGCGATATCTGCCACAGCGACGTTATCCAGAAGTCCAAGGATGTCTGGTATTTAAGAATCACCCAGTATGCAGACAAGCTTCTTGAGGGACTGGAGGATGTGGACTATCCGGCGAACATCAAGCAGCAGCAGGTAAACTGGATCGGTAAATCCACAGGTGCTTTCGTAAACTTCGCAGTTGACGGAATTGATGAGACACTGCAGATTTACACCACCAGACCAGATACCCTGTTCGGTGTAACCTTCATGGTTATCGCACCGGAGCATCCGCTGATCGACAAATATGCTGACCGCATTACCAACATGGATGCGATCAAGGCTTACCGTGAAGAGTGTGCGAAGAAGACTGAGTTCGAGAGAACCCAGCTTGTAAAAGAGAAAACAGGTGTATGCATCCAGGGACTTGAGGGCGTAAATCCTGTAAATGGCAAGAAGATCCCGATCTACATTGCAGACTATGTAATGATGGGATATGGTACCGGCGCGATCATGGCGGTACCGGCACATGACCAGAGAGACTATGATTTCGCCAAGAAATTTGGTATTGACATTATCCAGGTTATCAAGGGCGGCGACATTGAGAAAGAAGCCTACACAGGTGACGGTGAGATGATCAACTCCGATTTCCTGAATGGCTATACAAATAAGAAGGATTCCATCAAGCGCATGCTGGAAGAGCTTGAGAAGAAGGGCATTGGTAAAGCTGGCGTTCAGTATAAGATGAAAGACTGGGCATTTAACCGTCAGAGATACTGGGGCGAGCCAATCCCGATCGTTCATTGTCCGAAATGTGGTGATGTAGCAGTTCCATATGAGGAGCTTCCGCTTCGTCTGCCGAAGATCAAAGACTTCCAGCCAGGTGAGGACGGACAGTCTCCACTTGCAAAGATCGATTCCTTCGTAAACTGCAAATGCCCGAAATGCGGCGGCGATGCCAAGAGAGAGACTGATACCATGCCACAGTGGGCTGGATCTTCCTGGTATTTCCTTCGTTATGTGGATCCACACAATACAGAAGCTCTTGCAGACCGCAAGAAGATGGAATACTGGATGCCGGTTGACTGGTACAACGGCGGTATGGAGCATGTAACCAGACATATGATCTACTCCAGATTCTGGCATCATTTCCTGTATGACATGGGAATTGTCAATACTCCGGAGCCATATGCGAAACGTTCTGCACAGGGTATGATCCTTGGTTCAGACGGCGACAAGATGAGTAAATCCAAGGGCAACGTTGTTGACCCGCTTGACATTGTAAATGAGTATGGTGCAGATGCACTTCGTACCTACGTTCTCTTCATGGGTGACTACGGCGCAGCTGCTCCGTGGAACGACAGCTCCGTAAGAGGCTGCAAGCGTTTCCTTGAGAGAGTTGCAGGACTGACCGATATCATGACAGAGGAGCCGGCAGCCAAGGATATGGAGGTTAAGATCCATAAGGCAATCAAGAAGGTATCCTCCGATATCGAGGCTATGAAGTTCAACACTGCAATTGCCTGCCTGATGACTCTTATCAACGAGATTTATGCAGTTGGCAAGATCAGCAAGGATGACCTTGTAATCTTCATCAAGCTCCTTTGCCCGTTTGCACCTCATCTTTGCGAGGAAATCTGGGAGACCATCGGCGGAGAAGGCTTACTTTCCCTTTCCAAGTGGCCGGAATATGAAGAGAGCAAGACTGTAGAGGACTCCATAGAAATCGGTGTCCAGGTCAACGGTAAGGTTCGTGGAACCATCGTAATCCCGAACGGCTGTGCGAAAGAGGAAGCTCTTGAGCTGGCGAAGAAGGACGAGAGAGTAGCTTCCTTCTTGGAAGGCAAGACTCTTGTAAAAGAGATTTATGTACCGAATAAGATCGTAAACTTTGTTGCGAAATAAAGATTACTGGAATAGAGAAACTCTCCACTGAATGATCGGTGGGGAGTTTTTTGAATTACAGCAGTTATCTTCAAATAAAAGAATAAAAGACTATCTTATAAAGGAAGATCAGTGGTCAGATAATATGAAGACTGACGGCACACTTGGAAAATTATAGCCAGAGAAAATGCAGAGATAGTCCACTGCTGGCTATAGAAGTATATAGAAAATGCATAAAACGATTATGACTGTTTTAAGAAATTAAACGCCTGCTCATAATGGAGAATGCGGTTTTTTTGATTTTCCAATAAGGTGGTTCGCTTTAATTCAATGGCAATTGTGTAATCTACAAGTTCTTTTCCAGTGCAGTCGAGAAGACGATATTTCTCGATAAGCTGCTGTTCGGAGATGGATTGAACATCGACAGCTGTAGTCGCTCTTTCTTCTGTTAATCCTAACAGGTAATCGGTAGAGACATGAAAAAGCTGCGACATCTTTATAAGAAATGGAAAGCCTGGTTCCCGAATGTCCATTTCGTAATTGCGCAAAGTGTTGGCAGGAATGCCAAGCTCGGCAGCGAAAGCGTCGCGATTGCGATAACCATGTTCTTTACGCAGCTGCATAAGTCTTTTTCCAAAAGTCATGATAAAAATCCCTCCATTTTCTATTATTGATTGACAAAATCATATAGAATAGATATAATATACTCACCAGAACAGCTGGAAGGTAGATGCTCTCTACCTGATCCTGTTATATTGGGTGTTGACTATTGAGATAGCCGTTCCGCAACTTTCCGAGGGTTAGGACGGCTATTTCTTATGTATGGCGAATTCCAGAATAGAAACAAGTAAAATACCTGCGGTTAAAATAACCATAAATTCTTCATAGGTTGACATAAGTATCACCTCCTCCATAAAACTCGGATGGGTGAGAGCACGTCCCCCAGCTGCTCGGGAAAATATATTAAATTTGAAATACATATATTTATTATATAGAATAATTCAAATTACGTCAATAAAAAATATCCAAATAAGGAATGAAATATATAAATACACTCAAAATGAGTAAAAAAATAAGGAGCTGAAAAACGATGAATGGACTCAGCCAAAAACGATATCTCGAACTCCCCCTCCCAACCGAAGACGATCCCCGCTCAGACCAGCAGCGGATCCTGGATAGTCTGGCGGCAGCAGGTGTGGAAGAGCGAGTTCATATACCTGTCCACATTTTGCGGCAGTTATACCCTTTGCTGGACAACGCAAAGTGGAAAATAACGGTTTCCCTTGCCTGGAATGGGGAAAACTGGGAAATGGTGGAGATAGAGGAAGGAGATACCACCGCGCAGCATTATGGGCTGGCAGTGGATCTGGGAAGTACCACTGTGGTGGCGAGACTTCTGGACTGCAACAGTGGAGAGATTTTGAAGGAAGTCAGTAGCTTCAATAAGCAGATCCAGTGGGGGACAGATATTCTGTCCAGGATTTTTTACTGCAAAGATAATAAAGAAAAGCTGGAAGAAGTGCGGCGGGCTACGGTGGAATCCATTTGTGAATGCATGGATAAGCTGGATGCAAGCCACTCCGCGCTCTCCATGGTAATCGCGGGTAACACCACTATGATTCACTTCCTTCTTGGAATGGACGCCTTCTGCGTTTTCTACACTCCACATGCAGTCCACGCCGATCGCCCCGGCTTCCAGCTGGCGCGCGATCTGGACATTCCGCTGAAAGGCTACGTTTATTGTTACCCTGCCAAGTCAAACTACCTTGGTGGCGATATTATCAGCGGCATGATTGACACTGAATTATACAAGAAAAACGAGATCAGTGTTTTCTTCGATATCGGAACCAACGGCGAGCTGGTGATTGGAAATAAAGAATTTCTTCTATGCGGCGCAGGCGCAGCAGGACCAGCGCTGGAGGGAGGCGTGGTGCGTACCGGAATGCGGGCGGAGGCTGGTGCTGTGGATGAAGTGAAGATAAGAGATGGAAATATTTATGTGCATGTGATTGGAAGCCATAAGGAAGACTCAGGAAGCCATGAGAAAAATTCAGGTAATCATGAGGATAATTCATCAGGTGAAGAACCTCAGGGAATCTGCGGTTCCGGCATCATAGACCTGATCGCAGAGCTTTTCCTGGAAGGCTGGATCGACATCCGCGGCAAGTTTTCCACGGAAAAAAGCCCTCTTATCCAGGAGAGAGACAACCAGCTCTGTGTGGAATATGCCCCAGGTCTGTACTTCTACCAGAAAGACATTGACGAATTCATCCGCACCAAATCCGCCGCTCACACCATGGTGGAGATCATGCTCCGTGAATCCGGTCTTGACTTAGACCAGGCTGACCGCTTCTACGTGGCAGGAGCCTTTGGTAAACACGTATCCAAAGAGTCTGCCATCACCATCGGCATGTATCCTGACATGGATCGCGACCATATTATCAACGCTGGAAATTCCTCACTGGAAGGAGCCCAGAAGCTGCTTCTGAACCGGAGCCTTCTCACTGACATCGACCAGATCCTGGAAGAAATGGTCTACATTCAGTTCGCTGAGGTAGAAGACTTCCTGGAACTAATGGTAGCAGCCCAAGCATTGCCACATACAGATTATAAGCGGTATCCTACGGTTATGAAGAAGCTAAAAGAACGGCAGAAAGATATAAAGTTATAAACTGCTTTTTGATTTATTTCAATGGAAATTCATTTTCAAATGGTTGATTTGAAGGAGTTCTTTCGATATACTTAGAAGTAATAGAAATCATCGAAAAGGAGTGATTACATGCCATTACTCGAAGAAAAAGTTTATACAATAGATGATATATATGCTCTTCCGGAAGGGGAGAGAGCGGAGCTTATTGATGGACATATATACTATACGGCACCACCTAACAGAACACACCAGACTGGATTATTGAGATTGTTTCTCCTGCAAGTAAACGAACGGACTATTATACGAAGCTTTTTAAATACAGAACAGCAGGTGTAAGAGAATACTGGATCATAGATGCGGCTAAGAATCAGATATTTGTATATAATTTTGAAAAAGAAGATACGGAACAATATACACTGCAGGATTCGGTAAAAGCAGGAATTTATGAGAACCTGGTGATTGATTTTAGTAAACTGGATATTTAGAAAATGTATGTAAGGGCAGGTCTGTTTTGCAGCTTGCCCTTTTTGCAATTCGTACAGCAATAATGAGAAAAATGTAAAAATTATCTAAATTTATAGTAATTTCTCACAAAATATGCTATACTACTCCCAAACCAACAGACAGGAAGTGTACGAAATGACAGCACCCAAGAAACCACCAATTACGAAAAGTTTCGGATACGCATTTGAAGGAATTTTCACCTGTATCCGCAAGGAACGGAACATGAAGATCCACTGTATCATGGCAGTCCTGGTAGTGATCGCAGGCATCATCCTGAAGCTTTCCCCAGTGGAATGGTGCATCTGTCTTGGCCTTTTCGGACTGGTGATGGCACTGGAGCTGGTGAACACCGCCGTAGAATCCGTGGTGGATTTGGTGACCAGCGAGTACAAGCCCCTGGCGAAGATCGCCAAGGACACCGCAGCAGGCGCCGTCCTGATCGCCGCCATCATGGCCGCCATCGCCGGACTGATCATTTTCGTACCTAAAGGGCTGGTATTTCTTGGACTTTTATGAGAAGTCCGATCTGCTGAAAACGAAAATCCCACAGGGAGTTGGCAGATACAGCTGTAAATAAGAAAGGAGCACACACTATGGAACTTGGAGAAGGCATCAAAAAAATATTACTTGCAGGAATCGGCACTGCAGCAGTGACCGCAGAGAAATCCAAAGAAGTTCTGGATGAACTGGTAAAGAAAGGTGAGCTCACTGTAGAACAGGGCAAGGTCCTCAATCAGGAACTGAAGCACAATATCAAAGAGAGCGTGAAGAAGAACGTAAACGTAACCCTGAAGCCGTCCAACCCGGACGAGCTGAAGGAAGTCCTTGGCAAAATGACTCCGGATCAGCTGGCCGCCCTGAAAGAGCAGATCAGCAAGATGCAGGCGAAAGACGTAGACGCAGAGGAGACTGCCGAAGAAGAGGAAGAGGCAGAAGAAGTGGAGGAAGCCAAAGAAGAATACGAGGACGACCCTCAGGAATAAGCAATAACATTTTCCGAAAAAGAAATAGTATTGCCTTGTTTAAGAAGTGCAGCAGGAAATCCTGAACGGCATTGCAGAACAAAATAAAGAAATTTATGAAGGCAGGATGAGGAGAAAGAGTACCCGAATCCTGCCTTTTCAGTAAGGGGAACAGACATGGGTGTGACAAAGAATGACAGTACGATGAAGTCAGAAGCAGACCAGGCACAAAGAAAGAATCTGGAAGTGGAAATCCAACAGGATAAAAATGAGAAAAACAGCACAGCTGGTAAGAAGTCAAACGGTAAAGACACCGGCACGTATAAAGAAAGGCTAAAAGAAATTACAGCCGTTCTCCACAAGCATGCCATCACCCGAGGCGTCTCCCCGGAGAAGCTCCGCCTCATTCTCACAGATCTCGGCCCCACCTTCATCAAGCTGGGACAGATCATGTCCATGCGCTCCGACATTTTGCCCAAGCGTTACTGCGACGAGCTGATGAAGCTTTGCTCTGATGTAGACCCCATGCCATTTGCAGAAGTTGAAGAAGTCCTCCGGGAAGCATTTGGCTGTCCCTGGCAGGAAGAATTTCAGGAAATCCAGGAGAAGCCCCTTGGCTCAGCCTCTATCGCCCAGGTACACCGCGCCGTCCTGAAAACCGGCGAAGAAGTTGTGATAAAGGTTCAGCGAAAGGGCATCTACGAAATCATGGCCCGGGATATCGGACTGATGAAAAAGGCGGTGAAGCTCCTTCCCCCTGTAAGCATCAAGGAAGCGGTAGATCTGAATCTTGTGCTGGAAGAGCTGTGGCGTGTCACCCAGGAAGAGATGAATTTCCTGACGGAAGCAGCCAACATGGAAGAATTTTCCAGGAAAAATAAAAATGTGGCATTTGTAAAAACGCCCATTCTTTACAGAGAATATACCACAGCCAGCGTCCTTGTTATGGAATACATTGATGGTATTCCCATCGACCATAAGGAAGAGCTTCTCGCAGGCGGCTATGACCTTGATGAGATCGGCAGCAAATTTGTAGATAATTTTATCAAGCAGGTTATGGACGACGGCTTTTTCCACGCAGATCCCCATCCTGGAAATGTGATGATCCAGGGAGGCAAGATCGTGTGGATCGACATGGGAATGATGGGACGGCTGAATGATCGTGACCGGGAGCTGATCGGGCAGGCTATCGAAGGGGTGGCACTGAATGACATTGGAAAAATTCAGGATGCAGTGCTGGCACTTGGAGAATTCAAGGGGAAACCCAATCAGAGCCGTCTTTACACAGACATCCGCGACCTTATGGCGAAATACGGCACTGCAGATTTTGGCGAAATCGATATCGTAGAAATCCTTACAGATCTGATGGACGTAATGAAGGAGAACAAGATTGTCATGCCCCATGGCCTTACCATGCTTGCAAGAGGGCTGACTCATATGGAAGGGGTACTGGCAGATATCAGCCCGGAGATCAATATGGTGCAGATTGCAGCAGCCCGCTTGAAGGGAAACCTTCTGGAGGAGGGAAACTGGAAGAAGCAGATGAAGGGCACCGGGAAAAAGCTGTATCGCTCCATGCTCCGCGCCGTGGATATCCCTGCGCTGGCAGCAGATTTCCTGCAGGGCTGCATGAAGGGCCAGACCAAGATCAATCTGGACCTTCACGCCTCCGATGACCTGGCGTGGCTGATGCGCCGCCTGATCCGGAACATCGTGCTTGGTCTTTGGGTCATGGCACTTCTGATCAGCTCCAGTATTATCTGCACCACAGACATGACACCGAAGATAATGGGAATTCCGGCTTTTGGAGTGCTGGGGTACTTTGGGGCACTGGTGATTCTCATGTACCTGTTTATCAAACACTTTATGAAAAAGTAGTGGAAAAAACAAGTGGGAAAATCGGGTTAAGTGGATAAAATTACCAAACTTTGTCGGAAAGGCTAGAAAGAAACCTGGGGGGGTTGACACTAATAGGGCAGGGTGGTATTTTAGTAAGAAGACTGGAATGGTGAAATTTGTCGAAATTGGAAAAAAAGGAATAAATAATACCGCTGACGCATGAACGGTGGTTACAGATCCAAAGAGAGATGTGACCCAAAGATGCCTGAGAAAAATCATAGCCGGGAAGCGTTGGCGGGAAAATATAAATTTAGATAAGTTATAAATATAAGATAAAATAGATTTTGCCATTGCATTTTAGAGAATGGAGGGCTTCTGTCAGCTGTATTTACCTAAGCTGAACGGAAGAAAAGTACTTGGGAGGGAAAAGCAAAATATGTATCGGAAGGACTCAGAGGGCTGGTTAAAACATGGGGATTTTATTGTTCTGGATATGATCTGTCTGCAGCTGGCATTTATTTTGGCATATGCATTCCGCGGGTACGGATTCAATGTGTATGGAGATATATTGTATCGAAATATGGCAATATTCCTTGGATTTGCCGACCTGGTGGTGATCTTCACCTCCGGTACCATGAAAAGCGTTCTGAAAAGAGGTCACTATAAGGAATTTGTCACCACCTTGAAAAATGCTGTGGCAGTAGGTGCTCTTGCAATCGCTTATCTGTTCATAATCCAGGAAGGCCAGAGCTTTTCCAGAATGATCCTGATCACCACAATTGTGATCTACCTGATCCTCACCTATGCCATAAGAGAAATCTGGAAAAATTCCTTACATAAAAAAATGGAAAACGGCGGCGACAAGAAGCTGCTGATCATCACCTCCAAAGCGGTAGCAGAGAACGTAGTGCACAGCATGCAGGAGAACAATTATGCCAGATATTCCCTTGCCGGAGTGGTTGTGATCGATGAGGACTGTACCGGTGAGAAAATCTGTGGTGTCCCTGTTGTGGCAGGCGAAAGTGACGTGCCTATGTATGTCTGTCAGGAGTGGATTGACGAGGTGCTGATCGTCATCTCCGAAAATCTGCCATATCCGGACGGGCTTATCGACAAGCTCACCGAAACCGGTGTAACCGTTCATCTGAACCTTGCAAAAATCACCAACCAGACTGGCAAAAGACAGTTTGTGGAAAAGGTTGGAAGCTACACAGTTCTGACCACCAGTCTGAACTATGCATCCTTCGGACAGCTTTTCCTGAAGCGCCTGATGGACATCTGCGGCGGACTGGTTGGCTGTATTTTCACAGGAATCATTACTATTTTCGTTGGCCCCGCCATCTATCTGGCATCCCCAGGTCCGATTTTCTTCTCCCAGGAACGTGTGGGAAAGAACGGAAAGAAATTCAAAATGTACAAATTCCGCAGCATGTACATGGATGCGGAAGCGCGGAAAGCCGAGCTTATGAAAGAGAACAAACTGGGCGATGGCAAAATGTTCAAGATGGACTTCGACCCCAGAGTAATTGGAAATAAGGTGCTGCCGGATGGGTCACATAAGACCGGGGTGGGAGATTTCATCAGAAGGACGAGCCTGGATGAGTTCCCGCAGTTTTTTAATGTGCTGAAAGGGGATATGTCCATTGTGGGGACGAGACCGCCGTTGATTTCGGAGACGAATTTGTATGAACCGAGACATAAGGCGAGACTGGCAATCAAACCGGGAATCACCGGTATGTGGCAGGTGAGTGGTAGAAGTGATATTACGGATTTTGAGGAAGTTGTGAGGTTGGATAAGGAATATATTGAAAACTGGGATATTGGGTTGGATATTAAGATACTTTTGAAGACAGTTATGGTTGTGGTTAAGAAAGATGGATCTATGTGATTTTATATTGCTTCGTATACAGAATAATGGAAAGGAAATCTGGTTATCAGATAATTGATAGAAAGTTATGATAATTGATCAATACAAAAAGATGAAAAATCTGTTTTTAAGACAAAGCTATATAGATGCCTGGGAAGATTATCAGCGTTCCATTCGAAAAAGAAGCTTTGCACAATGGGATTATATAGTATTGACTGCATCAAATGAGGAACAGGCCAATGCTTTCCGCAGCCAGATTACATATCGACAAAATAAAAATGTGCTTCCATGTAAAACAAAGTATCTCGTATTACCAGATCCAGATGGAAAAAGAGTTGGATCTGGCGGTGCTACTTTGCAGGTGCTGCGAAAGCTGGCAGAGCAGGAAGATATTGCAGGAGATTTCCACAATAAGCGAATTCTTGTAATTCATTCTGGCGGCGATAGTAAACGTGTTCCGCAATATTCTGTATGTGGAAAGCTTTTTTCGCCTGTACCACGTGAACTTCCTGATGGAAGAGCGTCAACTTTATTTGATGAGTTTCTTATAGGCATGGCAGGGGTACCATCGCGCTTTCGTGAAGGAATGCTGGTACTTTCCGGTGATGTCCTTCTTTTGTTTAATCCATTACAGATTGATGCACAGTTTCATGGTGCCGCAGCAATCTCCATGAAATCCCCGGTAGATGTGGGAAAAGATCATGGCGTATTCCTGAATAATGGAAAAGACTATGTAAAAAAATTCCTTCATAAACAATCCATTGAAACCCTGGAAAAATTAGGGGCTGTAAATACCCATGGAAATGTAGACCTGGATACAGGCGCAGTTTTGTTTGATGTAAACCTGATGAATGCTCTATTATCACTGGTTCAGACAGATGGCAAAATCGATGCAGAAAAATACGCCCGTTTTGTCAATGAAAAATCACGAATCAGTTTATATGGAGATTTTCTTTATCCATTAGCTGAAGATTCTACACTGGAGCAGTACTACAAAGAGCAGCCAGAAGGAACTTTCTGTGAAGAACTAACTGAATGTCGTACCAGAATATGGGAAGCATTGCATTCATTCGGAATGAAGCTGATTTGCCTTTCTCCTGCTGAATTTATTCATTTTGGAACAACCAGGGAGCTTCTGGCTCTTTTAACAGATGAGATTGCAGATTATGAATATTTAGATTGGAAGCCAATGGTGTTTACCAATTATAAATCTGAGAAAAAAATACAGGCAGCAGTACATAATGCTCTTATTGAGGGAACAGTGCAACTAGCTGATAAATGTTATGTGGAAAACAGCTGGCTGAGAGGAAATACCGTTTTAGAGAAAGACTGTGTGATTTCACAGCTGGAGCTTAAAGATGTAACGGTTCCATCCATGGTGCTGCATGGAGTTGCGTTAAAAAGAGAGAATGGCGAAAAGAGATATATCGTAAGAGGATATGGAATTAAAGATAATCCGAAGAAAACACTGGAAGAAAGAGGCAGCTTCCTTGACGGAGATTTACAGAGCTTTATAAATTTAAATAATTTAAAGACAGAAGATATATGGGAAAGTGAAGATCACTCTTTGTGGAAGGCGAAGCTTTATCCGGTTACAGATAGCCAGGAAAAAGCTGTTTCCTGGGCATTGCTTCTTCATAGAATGAGTTCTGAAAAAGCAGACGAAGTGAAGGTTGCAGAATGGAAGTCTCTGAAACGTTATTCTCTGGAAGAATCTTTCCAGATAGCAGATGCTTCTGTATTGGTTCCATGGGAAGAAAATCTGGAAAACCGAATCCTTATAGAGCGTTTCCTCAATCGGTTACGTGCTGGAGAACATTATGTAGATTCCCTGAAAACATTTGGCATTACAGAATTGGATGAAAAACAGTTTGACATGCTTATGGAAATGGCAGAAAAAGAATTGCCATTTGAAGAGAAAATCCGTGTTTTATACAGTATTTCCCGTTCCATGAAGTTTATGAAAAAGAATTTTCACGGAATCAGCTACGATCAGGTAGAGCAGAAATGCTTTGCCACAATCCAGCAGGAAATATTTAAAGCAAGTAATGTAAATCAGGTAAAGAAATATAAGATTGCAGAAAATCAGGTAAAAGTAAATCTTCCGGTTCGTGTGAACTGGGGCGGCGGCTGGACGGATACTCCGCCATATTGTAATGAAAAAGGCGGTGTTGTATTAAATGCTGCAATTTTGCTGAATGGACAGGAACCAATCGAAGTGGAATTAAGAAAGCTGCCGGAAAACCATATTGAATTTGCAAGTCTCGATCTGGATGCACATGGTGTTGTGACAACTGCAGCAGAAATTCAGGATTGTCATAATCCTTACGATTCCTTTGCACTTCATAAAGCAGCATTGATTGCGTGTGGAATTATCCCTATGGAAGGTGAAGCTGATCTGGAAAAAATCCTGGATGAGATGGGCGGTGGTTTTTACATGTCCACTCGTGTAAAAGGAGTTCCAAAAGGTTCCGGGCTTGGAACCAGCAGCATCCTTTCAGGAGCCTGTGTTCGTGCTCTTGGAAAATTTTTAGGAACAACCTGGAGCGATTCCGATATATATGAACTGGTACTGAATCTGGAACAGATCATGAGTACCGGTGGCGGTTGGCAGGATCAGGTTGGAGGACTTACAGGTGGTATCAAATATATTACCTCAAGACCTGGAATGAAGCAGAAACTGAAAGTAGAATATCTGGATTTAGATGAAGATACAAAAGCAGAGCTTCAGGAAAGATTTGCACTTATTTACACCGGCCAGCGCCGCCTGGCAAGAAACCTGCTTCGCGATGTAGTTGGAAACTATATCGGCGGAAAGAAAGAATCAAAAGAAGCCTTGGAAGAGATGAAGTACCTAGCTGTTATGATGCGGTATGAATTGGAACAGGGAGATGTAGATGCCTTTGCCAGATTGCTGAATGAACATTGGGAAGGGTCTAAGAAACTGGATACTGGATCAACCAATACCTGTATTGATCAGATTTTTGCAAGCTGTGAGGATTTGATTGATGGAAAATTCATTTCTGGTGCTGGTGGGGGTGGATTCTTGCAGGTAATTTTGAAAAAGGGTGTTAGTAAGGACATGCTTAGAGCTAGATTATTGGATGTTTATCAGGATTCCGGAGTGGATGTCTGGGATGCGGAGTTTGTGTGGTAGAAAACGTCTACATAAAAGTTTTAATAGTGGTCTAAAAAGTGGAACGAAGTATGGCTGTGGAAGATAATTCGTGTAAAAAATGATAATTATAGTGTGAGATTAGTAGAAGACGATAAACATATTGTTTTATATAGCATGAATGGTTTGATGTGAATCTCGCTATATAAGTAGAAAAGAGGAACAGGTGCGAGAAATGGAGTATAAGAGAAAGGTTGATAAAAGACTTATTCCAACTTGCAATATTATGGGGGTTGATATTGCGGCAATTAATATGGAATGGTTGGTGCGCTATCTCGAAAAAAATATCTCAGAATTAAAAGGAGACTACATATGTGTCTCAAATGTACATACAACCGTAATTAGCTATGAGGATGCAGTTTATTGTGCAATTCAAAATGGTGGGTTAATGGCAATTCCAGATGGGGGTCCTCTTTCTACTGTTGGTAAAAAAAGAGGTCATAAGAATATGGAACGCACAACAGGTCCAAGTTTAATGGGAGAGATTTTTGAAATTTCTGCAAAGAAAGGATATCGTCATTATTTTTATGGAAGCAAAAAAGAAACATTAGAACTATTATATCAAAAACTCATAAGTAATTATCCAGGAATTCAAATTGCTGGAATGTACAGTCCACCGTTTAGAGCGTTGACGAAAGATGAAGATAGAGCTGTTATAGAGAGAATTAATGAAACTAAACCGGATTTTGTCTGGGTTGGGCTTGGGGCACCAAAACAGGAGAAGTGGATGGCAGCACATCAGGGGGAAATTGATGGATTGATGCTTGGTGTCGGAGCGGGGTTTGATTATTATGCGGGAAATATTAAGCGTGCTCCAATATGGATGCAAGAACACAATCTAGAATGGTTATATCGCTTAGTACAGGATCCAAAGAGGCTATTTAAAAGATATTGGAGCACTAATACGAAATTTATTTGGAATGCAGTGATAAGGGGAAAGTGAGGTAATGACTGTGAACAATGAAAATAAAAAGAATATTTTGATTGTACATAATTATTACCAGATTTCTGGAGGAGAAGATACGGTTGTAGCCAATGAAAAGAAAATGCTTGAGAAGCATGGACATAAGGTGAGTTTATATAGTCGCAGTAATGTGGAATTAAAGCAGATGTCAAAACTTCAGAAAGTTTTTTTACCGATTACAACTGTATTCAATCCAAAAACATACAAAGAAATCAAGAATTTGATAAGGCAAGAGAGTATAGAAATTGTTCATGTTCATAATACGCTTAATCTAGTAAGTCCAGCAGTTTATTATGCTGCAAGACATATGAAAGTTCCGGTAGTTCAGACAATACATAATTTTCGCTTGCTCTGTCCTGGTGCAACTTTTTATAGAGATGGACATATCTGTGAGGATTGCGTAGAACATGGTTTGAGATGTGCAATAAAACATAGTTGCTATCGAGAAAGTAAAATTCAGACAGTTGCGTGTGTGATTAGTACGATGTTTCATCGGATAACTGGCATTTACGGAAAAATCAATTATATTTGTTTGACTGATTTTAATAAGAAGAAATTATTGGAATTAAAACAAATAAAACAAGAGAGAGTATTTGTAAAACCTAATTTTGATGAAAGTGAAAATGAGTGTGTTCCAGAGAAAGAGAGAAAAGATCAATTTGTTTTTGCAGGGAGATTAGATAAGTTGAAAGGAATTGATCTTCTTTTTGAAGCGTGGAAAGTGATGGGGGAGGAGGCTCCAAAATTAATCGTTTGCGGTACAGGACCAATGGAAGATTGGTGCAAAACGTTTGTTAGAAAAAACTCCGTGAATATTGAATTACAAGGGCTTGTATCTAATGAGGAAGCTCGAAAGACGATTACAAACAGCAAGGCTCTTATAATGGCAACACAGTGGTACGAAGGTTTTCCGATGAGTATTGTGGAAGCATTTGCGGTTGGAACACCTGTTATTTGTTCTGATTTTGGAAATGCGGGAAGTATTGTAGAAGAGGGAATTACAGGGTATAAATTTGAGTGTAAATCCATAGAGAGCATAATATTAGCGGTTGAAAAAATGAGAGAAAAGCCATTAGATAGGGAAAAAATAAAAGAATTATATGAAATGAAGTATAGCGAAAATGCAAATTACAAGATTTTAAATGACATATATGTCAATATAAGTAATTAAGGAGATTGATGGTGGAACGACTAAAAGTTAGCATGATTACAATTTGCTATAACGCAGAAAAAACAATTGCAAAAACGATAGAGAGTGTATTGAGTCAGGACTATGAAAATCTAGAATATATTATTGTTGATGGGGGCAGTAAGGATCATACAGTAGATATTATTAAAAGCTACGAGAATAAAAAAATACATTGGATTTCTGAAAAAGACAACGGTATTTCTGATGCATTTAATAAAGGAATAAAAATGGCAACAGGAGATTTAATTGGGCTGATTAATGCCGATGATTATTTGTTTCCTCATGCGCTGGCAAATTTGACTTTGGCGTGCCATGAGTGTACAGATGTATTATATGGAAATACTATTGTAGATGATCAAGAAAACGAATTGAAATTAATAAAATACGCTGGTTCAGCAGAAGGTCTTGAATATTCACTCCCATTTATACACCAAAGTTCATTAGTAAGAAAAAAAGCTTATGATCAATATGGAGGATATTCAGAGAAATATAAAATATGTATGGATTATGATTTGTTCGCAAGATTTTATCGGGGGGGGGCAAAGTTTCAATTTGTCAATACAGTTGTTAGTTGCTTTACATATGGAGGAACATCATGTAGTCATCCATTTCAGACAATTAAGGAAAATGTATCCATTGCAGAGAAATATGGTTTAAGTCATTTCAGGGCTATAATGTATAAAATAAAAATGTATATCCAAAATTGTATAAAAATTGTTTTAGTGAGATTAAGAATATGGAAAGCGTTCTATTGCTTGCTTAAACGGGACAGCATATATAAGTATTAGAGGAAAAAAGAATGAAAAAGGTTTTATTGGTTACAAATATACCGTCACCATATAGAGTGGATTTATTTTATTATTTGCAGACACATATCAAACAGTATGAATTTTATGTCATCTATTGTGCGCGGGAAGCTGATAATAGGTGCTGGAATGTTGATACTGCAAAATTATTGAATACAACTTTTGCTAAAACAAAAGTGATTTCGATAAAGAGAAAATATGATACGAAACATATTTATATCCCTAAAGGAATTGGAAAAGATTTATTAGAAATAAATCCTGATATTGTAATTGCATGGGAGTATAATCCGATTGCTGTTAAATGTTTGTTTTGGTGTAAATGGCATAGGAAAAAGTATATTAGTTTAACAGATGGCACATTATATTCTGAAAGAAATATTAATTTTATACAACGCATTACTAGAAAAATAATTATAGGAAAATGCAATGCATCAATTGCAAGTAGTACAAAGGCTAAAGAAAAACTTTTGAAATGGGGACTCAGTACCAATAAAATTTTTGTTAGTTTGTTAACGGTTGATGTAAATAAAATACGTACGATAGGGCATGTTCCAGAACAGGGACGATTATTATATGTCGGAAGTATGATTGAAAGAAAAGGATTAGACCTATTAGTATCGGCTTTAAGATATGTGGATGAGGACTTTCAATTGCGTATTGTTGGAAATGGAACAGATAAAGAAATTGAAGAATTAAAAACTAGAATTAAAAATGCAAATCTGTTAGGTAAAGTCGAGTTTTGTGGCTTTAAACAGGGAAAAGATTTGCTCGAAGAGTATCAATATGCAAGCGTATTTGTTTTGCCAACCCGTGAGGATTGCTTCGGGTTGGTGCTACTGGAAGCAGCGTGTACAGGCACCCCTATTGTAACCTCGAAGTATGCGGATGGAGCATACGATATTATTACTGAGAATGTAAATGGTTCAATCATTGATCCTTATAATGCAGAAGAGTTTGGAAAAACAATAGAAAGCATTTTAAGAAATCCAGAAAAGTACAGAGCAGATAAAAAGATTTTTGACAAATTTTCATTTGAGAGTGTAAGCAAGGGATATGTGGATGCTATAGAATATACGCTGAAAGATAATTAATATTTGTCAAAATTGTGAAATTGAAAATGGTAATAGGATAAAGAAGATGAAAATAGCATTTTGGATTAAGAGTAATGAAAGAAAAATAAATTTAGATGAGTGTCAATTTGGAAATCCGGGGCTTGGAGGGACTCAATATGAAATAGGTATTGTATCAACATTGTTAAAATTGAGATATCCTAATTTGGATATAACTTTATATACAGATAATCAAAGAATTATTTCTGAGATAATTGATTTAGTTTATGTAAAGTCAATATATGAAATGATAGATTTAATAGAAAGAAAACATGAAATATTAATATTTACTCAAACAGACGTTAATAAGAATTTTTATTGTAGAATCAAAGAAAAAGATATAAATGCTATTGCGTGGGTTCATAACTATCTTTTATATGAAGAATATAAATTTATTACAGAATTATCACAGATAAAAAAAGTGATATTTGTAGGACAGCAATTATATGATTATTATTGTGATTCAAATATTATAAAGAAAAGTTTGATTATTAATAATTGTATTCCTTCTTCTTATAAAATGAGAACAAATGCTGATACAAAGAAAGTTGTTTATTCAGGAGCTCTGATTAAACAAAAAGGATTTCATATTTTGGCTAAAGCCTGGAAAAATATTTTAAAGGCAGTTCCAGATGCGGAATTATATGTACTTGGCGGAGGCTTATATGGGAATGAAAAAGATTTATCAGCTTACCAAGATTATTGTAATTGTTTCTTAAAGGATTCTGATGGAAACTTGATGTCGTCAGTTAAATATATGGGAACAATGGGAAATGAAAAAGAAGAATTTTATAATTCAATTAGAGTTGGCGTATCTAATCCTACAGGAAAAACAGAAACATTTTGTTTGTCAGCCGTCGAATTTCAAGCACATGGAATTCCTGTAGTAACATATAATGGATATGGGCTTATTGATACAGTGGATGATAAAAAAACAGGATATAGAATAAAAGGAGTAAAGGCGTGTGAAAAAGCAATCATAAGGTTGCTTTGTGACAATGAAGTGAACGAAAAGTTATCTAGACAGGCAAAAAAATTTGTTGATAGTCAATTTACACCAGATATAATTATTCCGCAATGGTATTCTCTTTTAAAAGAAAAAATAGAATTAGAAGAAATGGTAGATCTTTTTTCATATGATAATTATAAAGATAATTTTAAGTGGTTGCGATTCTTAAATAGAAAAGTCAAAGAACTTTTTAAAATAGAAAGAGGTATTTCAATACAAGAGACGTGGAATTACTTTAAGTATAAAGTGAAGAAAATAAGAAATAAAAATTAAACATGTAGATTATGTGAAGGGAATAGGATATGGATAATGCATGTAGTGTTTCTATTATTGTGCCAATTTATAATGTAGAGAAATACTTGTATGAGTCTTTACAAAGTTTAAAAAAACAAACATTTCCAGTATTTGAAGTTATAATGATTGATGATGGTTCAACTGATGAATCATCGGAAATTGCAATTAAAATAGCAGAAGAAGATTTTCGATTCAAATATATTAGAAGGAATAATTCCGGGCTTAGTGCAAGTAGGAATGTAGGCTTAAAATATGCAAAAGGGAAATATATCTTATTTATGGATAGTGATGATACATTAGAAATAGACGCGATAGATAATTTATATCATATGGCAGAAAAAGAACAATTAGAATTGATTGTATTTGGCGGAGTAAAAGATTTCTATGATGTGAGTGAAAATATAGTTGTAAATTCAGAGATATGTGGAAATACAATGGATTATAAGTGTAAATCAGGAAAAGAATTATATAATATTTTGAGAAAAAACGATTCTTATTTTACAGGAGTTCCATTTCAGTTTGTTAAGAAAAGTGTAATTGTTGAAAATCAGTTATCTTTTTATGAAGGAATATTACACGAAGATCATTTATATACATTTCAATTAATACATAGCGTAAAAAAGTGTGCAGCAATTAGCAATCAATATTATCATTATAGGATGCGATATGGATCCATAACTAAAGGCAAGCGATTTCTTGAAAGAACAGTGGGATTTGCTTGTACATTTAATGAGATGGTTAAATGGTCTGAGAAAAAGGAAGGGTTAATTAAAGAAAAAGAAGTAAAAAAGCATATAGATGAAATTTGGAGACAAACAATTAAATATATTGTTTTTATGAGCAAAGATGAAATGAAAAATGTTAATTTAAAAGAGTTTATATATATGACACAAAATATATATAATCGTTTTAATATTAAACATTATTGGAATATATATTTTCCATTTATGAGACTTTTACATTACGTGTATGTATTGAGGGAGAACAGATGGAGACAAAAACATTTAAAATAAAATATTTAGGTTTTTATTCATCATTTGATGAAAAAAATAATTTTATAAGTGATTCAATAAAAAGGTTTGGAAATATTGAATTGTCGGAAAATCCAGATTATGTGTTTTATTCAGTTTTTTCTAATGAATATTTGTTATATCCAAATGCTGTTCGAGTGTTTTTTACAGGAGAAAATATTGCTCCAGATTTTCAAATGTGTGATTATGCAATAGGATTTGAACGTTTATTATTTGGAGATCGATATATTAGATTTCCATTTTATTATGGAATGTATGAATACGCAAAAGATTTGAAATTAGCGGAAGAAAAAAATAAAAATATTACCCAAAAACTATTCGATAGAGAGTTTTGTAGTTTTGTATATTCAAATAATGATACGGACTCAATGAGAATTAATTTATTAGAAAAACTTTCAACGTATAAGAGGGTTGATTCTGGTGGAAAATTAAAGAATAATTTATTGAATGGGCAAGTTGAAGATAAATTACTTTTTGAGAATAATCATAAATTCTCAATTGCATGTGAGAATAGCTCGCACCCAGGCTATGTTACAGAAAAAATACTTCAAGCATTTGCGGCTAAAACAATTCCTATATACTATGGAGATTCCACTGTATGTGAGGACTTCAATTCAAAGGCATTTATTAATTGTCACGAATTTGATTCTTTGGATCATTTATTAGAGAAAGTAAAGAAATTAGATAGTGATAAAACAGAATATTTATCAATGTTAGAACAACCGATATACAATGACAAAATGTTTTCCATAAAAATGAAAGATAATTTCGATAAATTTATTGAAAATATATTTATACAAGAAAAAGAAAAAGCATTTCGGAGAAATCGAGTGTTTTGGGGAAAGAAAATAGATGATAAATATATAAAACTTTTTAAATTTGAACAGTTAGTTAAAAAAGGGAAAAAAGTGCTGACTTTAGGTAAAAAAAATGATAATAAATAAAAGAAATATGGGAAAGGAAAGAATAATTATCTTTTTGTGTCTATTTCCTTATTTGGAACCGGTGGTAATAACAGGAACATTAGATATAATTTTTAACATTGGAAAGATTGTATCTGTAGTTTATTGTATAACAACGTTAATGGCAAAAAGAAAAACGAGAAAATATTGCAAATATATAAAATATATAGTTTTCTTTTATTTGAGTTATGTCCTTAATACTGCTATTAATGGTGGTCAAGTATTTAGAGCATTCATTGATGGAATAACAGTTATAGGTTTTTCTCTGATGTTTTGTACATTTGCATTTTCGGATTCCAAAAGAAAGTTTTACCAAATTGCTTTTGATGTATATTCAGTCTTGTTAGTTATAAATTCTATATCAGTTATTTTATATCCGGGTGGAATTACAGCTTTGGATACATATTTCCTAGGCCACGATGATACATTGTTATATTGGTTGATTCTCTATATAATATTTACATTTATGTATCAGCAATGTTGTAAAAATAAGAAAGAAATTTTATTGGTATGTACTTTTGTTAGTGGAACTTCTTTATTAATACTGAAATCTATTTCTGGAATATTATGTATGATAATTTTTATTCTTTTCTATAATATTATAGGAAAATCAAAAAAATTATTAATAAGCTCTAATATAGCGGTATTAGTACTTAATGTAGGTATAGTTATATTTAAAATACAAAAAATATTTTCCTTCTTTATTGTGAATATTTTACACAAGTCAATAGACTTAACTGGAAGAGAAAAAATATGGAATAGAGTATTATATTGGGTAATGCAAAAACCGATAATGGGATATGGCTATGAAACATCGGAAATCTTACAAAAGAAGTTTATGCTTACGGACGGTTCGTATTTTCATTTTGCACATTGTCATAATTTCTTGTTACAAATTACATATACAATGGGAGGAATAGGGCTACTTATATTTTTAGTAATTTATTTTATTGCATGGAAAAAAATGTTTGAAAATGGAATAAATAAGTGGAATAGAATTGTGGCTGCATTATTATTGACGCTAATGATCTCATTAATAATAAATTCATATCAGCAACCAGTAGCATTATTTATTTTAATGATAATAGGATATGATATTTCAAAAATAGGAGATGCATTTCATGAGGCTAAATAGAATAGAAAATACAAAAAGAAATATGGTATTTGGAATTATATTTAGGGGAGTAAATATATTATTTCCCTTTATAAATAGAACTGCAGTATTATATATATTAGGAAACTCTTATTTGGGACTAAACAGTTTGTTTTCATCGATATTAGGAATTTTAAATTTGGCAGAGTTGGGAGTTGGATCTGCAATAGTCTATTCTATGTACAAGCCGATAGCAGAAAATGATGAAAAAACAGTTGCAGCATTACTTCAATTATATAAAAAAATATATAGGATAATTGGATTTTGTGTGTTCGTGATGGGAATAGTATTTTCACTGTTCTTGGACCGTTTGGTAACAGGTGAAACACCAGAGGGGATAAATGTACAGATTGTATTTTTTATTCAGCTATTTAATGTTATTTGTAGTTATTTGTTTTTTGCGTATAAGACATCTGTAATCAGTGCTTATCAAAGAGAGGATATTTTAAGTAAAATTTCAATTGTTGTTACGATATTATTAAATGGTAGTCAACTTATTATTTTATATATAGCAAAAGATTTCTATTTGTATTTATTGATGCTTCCTATAACAACGATAATTGGAAATATACTAAAATATTGGATTGCTTCAAAAATGTTCCCGGTATGTAATATAAATGCTATAGAAAAACTGAATGAAAGTTATCTTGATGAAATAAAGAGAAAGGTTAAAGCTCTTTTCCTACATAAAATAGGTGGTACTATTAGTAATTCTTTAGATAATATAATAATTTCCGCTTTTTTAGGACTTAATTTAGTCGCAATATATAATAATTATTATTATATAATATTAAGTCTTGTAAATATAATGAATATATTTTACACATCTATATTAGCGGGACTAGGAAATAGCATTGCATTGGAGTCGACACATCAGAATTATGAGAAATTCAAAAAATTAACATATGTAAATAATTTAATAATAGGTTTTTTATCTACATGTTTGATATGTTTATATCAGCCATTTATGAAATTGTGGACCGGTGATGGAAATTTATTTGAATTTAATACAGTGATTTTACTAGTAGTATATTTTTATATTAATATGTCAAGAAGAATTGTTGTAACTTTTAAAGATGCAACAGGCATGTGGGAGGCAGATAAATTTAAACCGTTGATTAGTGGGATTGTGAATGCTTGTTTGAATATTATTTTAATACAAAAAATAGGAATTAATGGAGTTGTAATTTCTACAGTTATAGCTTTTACATTTATAGAATATCCATGGGAAACAAAAGTGTTATTTGATGACTATTTTCAAGAGAAAGAACGGGAATTTTATGTGAACCAATTTAAAGATTCATTGATTATATTAATTGTTGCAATAATTACTTTTAGAGCTACATATATGATTCCGTTGAATAATGTTATAGGTTTTATTAGTAGAGGAATATGCTGTGTGTGTATAAGCGCTATATTGTTCTGCATTATATGGAAAAAAAGATTAGATATTTTAAAGACGTATTTATAGTATCATTTTAAGGTCAGACTCCAATGCTATTATAGTGGTTCAGTTGTCAAGACAAAAAAATAAGCTTTTTATAATGAACTGATATATGTAACTGGGTAGGGGAGAAAATTCCCCCCTAGGCTGCGCAATCATCCAGTAACAGGATTGGATAATAGCAGGATGCTGGTGTCTGATTATTGAGTGCGGAATGACAACGTTCAAAGTTGTATGTATGCACATATTTTCCAATAGCCTTCCTTGCTTCTCGGATATTGTTGTATTGGGTCAGATAGGCTTCCTCGTACTTGAAACTCCGGAACCATCGTTCAATCATGATATTATCAGCCCAGCGGCTTTTACCATCCATGCTTTGACGGATCTGGTTCTCTTTGAGAAAGTTCATGTACTCATTGCTTGTGAACTGACAGCCCTGATCCGAAAAAAAGCATTGGGGTCAGACCCCATAAAGGATACACCATTTGTTGTCATTAATGCAGATGACTATTATGGCAAAGAAGGTTTCAAAAAGGTTCACGAATATCTGGTGAATGGCGGAACTTCTTGTATGGCTGGTTTTGTTCTGAAGAACCCCCTTTCTGATAATGGTGGTGTGACCTGCGGAATCTGCAAAATGGATGAGGAAAACAATTTTACTGAGGTTGTGGAAACTCATAATATTATGAAAACTGCGGATGGTGCGGAAGCAGACGGAGTAAAGGTAGATACAGAGTCTTTGGTTTCCATGAATATGTGGGGATTGACACCAGATTTTGTGGAGACTCTGGAAAAGGGATTTGAGGAATTCTTTGAGAAGGAAGTGCCAGGGAATCCTATGAAGGCAGAGTTTCTGATTCCGTCTTTTATTGGGGAACTGCTGGAGCAGGGGAAGATCAGTGTGAAAGTTCTGAGAACCAATGATAGTTGGTATGGGATGACTTATAAGGAAGATGTTGAGGCTGTGAAGGACAGCTTTAAGAACATGTTTGAAAAGGAAATATATAAAACAGATTTATTTGCTGATCTGTAAAATGAAAAGTAGAACTGAATTTGTTTATATTGCATTATTGCGTCAGATAAGTTGAAGTGATATACTGATGATATAAATAGATAAGTTATAAAATAATATATGAAATCCCATCAGTTTTATAAAAAAGAAAAATTATAAATAAGACAATTAAAATTTCCAAGAACCAATTATGTAGAAGAAAACTATTAGAATATATTTATGGAGGAATTGGTGCAGTGGATATAGTGGGATATGATATTTTGGAGGATGGAGGTCTCCGTTACGCGTGGAAGGACGCACGTTTTAAGAAGTGCATAGAAAGCGCTGCGTTCATAAACCGCTCCAAGGGAAAATTGGAAGATATATGCGGTTATACGACTTCAGTAAGTTCAGGATGTATTTTGCGGACACAAGGGAATCAGTGTGCATTTTGCAGAACTGGAAATGTATTGCCTTTCGGTGGATTATTGACCTATAAGGAAATTGCTAAGCAAAATATTTTTATGGTCTTATCAGATATATATTGTGAAGATCATCCTGAATTACATAATAAGAAAAGAGAATTTGCATATATGGGCCAGGGAGAACCTGGCTATTCTTACAGTCAGGTCCGCATGGCGATTGAGCTTACCAATACTGTAATGAGGGAATTGAACCAGCAAGTATACCGTCATATATTTGCAACGTGCGGAATTCCTGAAGCTGTGGACAACTATATGAGTGATGTCCAGCACTATTTCACAGAAAGAGTGACGCTGCATTTATCTTTACATGTGGCGGGGGATAGGGATTTGATCATGCCGATTAACAAATTATATCCAATTGAGGAAACTGTGAAGAAAGTGAATCAGGTTGCCGAAGTATCAGGAGAGAAGCCTTGTGTGGGAATTATGTTATTTAATAATTTCAGACCAAAGGGGAAAACATTTTCCTATACAAATTCTGTGGAAATGGTTATGGAGATACTAAAGAAGCTTAATCCCGGAAAGTGCCGCCTTAGTTTTTGCGAATATAATTCATCAGATGAGATTGGGGAGGCTGACGAATATCCCCAGGAACTGGTGGGAAAATTATTGGAAACTGTAAGAGAATATGGATTTGAGGCGAAACATTTTTCATCATATGGAAGAAAGAAAATGACAGCGTGTGGAATGCTTGGAAGTAAAGAACCGGAAAAACTGGCATCAAAGAAATGGCTGGAATTAAATGCATTAGCAGATGAATTGATAGCAAAAAATGTTTAAGGCAGGGGTACAGATGAAGAAATTTAGGTGGATCCATTTATCAGATATTCATTTTCAAACAAAGAATGTAAGTTTTAATACTCAAAAATTGAGGGAAAAATTACCTGAATTTTTAGCAGGGTTAGATGGAAATTTTGATGCAATGATTATTACTGGCGATTTCAGATATGCGCCGGAAAAAGAAAATAATCCTCAGAAGGTAGTTGATTACATTAATTTATTGTGTGAGAAACTGAGATGGACGGATACTCCTAAGGTTATTACAGTACCTGGAAACCATGATTTGGATCGTGGATCAGTGAGAACTGCTGTCATAAGAAGCGCGAAAGACAAGTATCAGCCTAATATGGGAACATTTGATCCGGAACTGTTGGGACAGCTTCTTGGCGGTTTTAATTTTTACAATAATATGCATGAGAAGCTGAGAGATGTATCGCAGTGGGATGGCAGTAATCCCCATGGAATTGCAGAATTTGACGAGTGTAATTTTTTACTTTTAAATACTGCAGTGACGGCGGGGCTTAGCAGTGAAGAAGAGCAGCATACATTGCTTTTGGGAAGCTCTTATGTGGCTGAGAAATTGGATTACCTAAAAAAGAAAAACAAACCAGTTATTGCAATTGGACATCATGCATTAGAGTTATTAAGTACGGAAGAAAAGAGAGAGATTACAAATTTATTTGAGCAGGAAGGGGTTAGGCTTTATTTATGTGGACATTCACATTCTCAGGAGGCTGATTCCTTTAGTCAGAATGGGCGATATGTGAATATTGGATGTCTGCTCCAGAAAAGTAAAACCGAAGCGGTAAGAGCCAGCTTTGATATTGGGGAATTAGAGACGGATGGTACTGTGAAGCTAACAAGTTATAAATGGGATATCGATCAAAAAAACTGGTTTGCAGATCCACCTTATGACAGGGACTATAGATCTTTGTATGATTTTCCAAAAATCAATGACAATAGTAAAGAGAAAAAGCATATTAAACTGGTTGAAAATCCATTTACAATTGTGGGATACACTTTATTAGGCTCTTTAGGCTGTGATGGGATTAAGTATTACTGGAAAAAAGACGACAAGTATGTTGAGAGCATCGCTTTTAATAGACGTTTACGAAATCTGAAAATTAAGGAAGATGCAGATATTTCTGCGTATACGATTTCTACAAGCTTTGGATGTGTTTTGTCTGCCACAGAGCAGCAATGCCGCTTTTGTGAGACCGGCACTCTAAAATTTGGCGGTCATTTGCGGGCTGAGGATATTGCGCTTCAGTGTATTTTTATGGCGGAATATGACAGCAATTGTCCAAGCTATAAGCAGGTCCGGAATAATGCAAGAGAGTTTGCCTTTATGGGCCAGGGGGAACCAGGATACTGTTATCCAGCCATTAAGCGGGCAATCATGTATACGGATTATGTAATGGATAAGTTAGGGCAGAAGGTATCCAGGTATGTGATCTCTACTTGTGGGGTGACTGAATTTATTCAGGCGCTGACAGAGGATTTGAAGAATTCCGTTTTCAAAAATAAAATCACAATTCATTTATCGCTGCATGAAATTGATGAAAAGAGAAATGAATTGATGCCGATCAATAATATTTATGATTATCAGGAAGTAATTGCCTGTTGCAAGAAGCTATATCAGGTTACAAATGAAAAAATCGGGGTTGGTATATTGATGTTTGATAAATATCAGACAAAAGATGGAAAGTCTTATACGCTGACACCTAAAAGACTGGAAGAAATCCTGTCAGTTTTGGATAATGATGTGTTTCGCATTGATCTGTGTTTTGTAAACAACACAGATGCAGGAAGGCAAAAACACGAATTAAGCAATGAAATGGCAGATGCGTTATTCCAGGTTGTTCTGGATAAAGGTTTTGAGGGAAAAATTTTTACCTCTTTTGGTGACATGCAAAAATCAGGCTGCGGCATGCTGTCTTCCTCAATGGAGAATAAATCAGAAGTTGGATCGACTACAATTGAGCATTTTAATAAGGCGGTTCAACTGTTACAAGAGGTGAAAGAGTATTGTTATGAGCGATAGCATAATTTCCTCACTTATTGCCTCTGCAATCTGGGGTCTACTGGTAGTATTTTTTTCTCCCAAGATTATCAAGTTTTTAAAGAAAATGATAGTATCTTTAATGGATTCTGGTTCTTTGTTTGTTTTTAACTCTTACAATGATGAGGAATTTATAAAGGATTTCAAGCATGAAATGAAAAAGGCGAAACGTTTGGCAATCTGTACAAGCCGCGGCAGTTTTCTGATGGATCCGCCATATAGAGAGTATTTAAACAAGAAGACGATACCCATAAAGATCCTTTTACCAGATACCAGAAATGATAAATGGATAAAGAGACGTACGTCAGAAGTTTCTGCTTCTGGAGATGGATATACAGAGAGGGCATTTACAGGAGCGATTGATTCTAATATAGAATTTTTGCAAGCCTGTAGGGGCTCGATTAGTATTAGAGTATATGATTGCATTCATATTGGAAGGATAATACTTACGGATAAGGTGGCTTATTTCAGTCCCTATTTGGAGAATACATATGGGGAAGATGTTCCCGTCTATAAGTATAAAGTGAACTCTACGAAATATAACTGGTTGAAAAGAATGTTGCAGGAAATGTGGATTGAAGGTAAAAAACTGTGAATGATTTTACTATTTTACATCTGTCTGATTTACATATTAATGGTACTGGAAAAGGCTTGACTCCGTTACTGAAAAATCTTCTGTCAGACATAAAAGAGGAATTGAAACCTGTGGACAATGTAATTCTGGTCATTACAGGAGATATAATAGATAAAGCCAATTATGAGAAATGTAAAGAGAACGTTCTTGCCTTTTTCGAACAGTTAAAGGATGTGTTGGCGGAAAAGCTGAAAGACGTATATATTGTACCCGGAAACCATGACAGGGTGCATAAACCTTTTGATGAGTGTACAATAGAATATTATGATGAAGCCAGAAGTGAGGAATTTAAGAAGTCTTATTGGCAGTATATTATGGTTGGATATGGAGAATATATAAGTCTTATCAATAATATATATGGAATATTAGGAGTTTCTCACAGGGCTGATAACACCTACGGAGTAAGATGCACGGAAATTAATGGGAAAAAGATTTGTTTTTTATCATTAGATACGTCATGGAGTTCAAACGGTGGAGAACAGGATATCAGGGCCTTAAAATTTGGCAGATTTCAAGCAGAAGATATTTACCAGCAATATAACAAGGCAGTTGAAGATAAAAATGCAGATCTGGTGATCGCCCTCGCGCATCATCCATTAGATTGGCTGACTGGTAAGGAACAAAGTATTGCACAGGGGGAATTGCTGTCAGTAAATCGTCTTAGAGCGAACATTTATATAAGTGGACATGTCCATAACCGCGATGTGATCAATTGGCAAAATAACAGACATTCTATGACAACTCTGGTATCTGGAATTGGGTGGCCAGAAGGCAGTGATCTGCATAGTGCGCCGCATGTTTATTCCTGCTATACATTTAATTTGGATCTGAATTCTATTGATGTGTATGTAAGAAGCAGCAATG